>JBCCBE010000064.1:0-18151 GCA_039814425.1 Pseudomonadota bacterium | reverse complement strand
GTACAGCATCGGCTGCCTGGCGATGAACCCCAGCAACCGATTTGAGATCTTCGTCGAAAATTGCATGCGCGCAATTTAGTCGGTGGCTTTAATTGTCTGAAAATATTGAGAAAAATGGTGCCCCCACACGGACTCGAACCGCGGACCTACTGATTACAAATCAGTTGCTCTACCAGCTGAGCTATAGGGGCACTGCTTTCAACGTAACACTTACGTTTGGCATACGCCGAAATTGACTTGATCGCTTTTTAATCGCTAACTCACTCAAGTCAAATGAGTTTTTGATTTCCGACCCGCTACTTACAAATCAGTTGCTCTACCAGCTGAGCTATAGGGGCAGGGAACCGGATGGTCTGATTCACCGGTAGTGCATGTTCCCATAATCCGTTTTGAGTTGATGTGCAAGCTGCGCATTAAAGTTTTAATTGACTTGTAAACGGAGCATTAATCATGGTGGGTTATCACTAAAAACAGTTTGGTATTAGTATTGAGTAACCGTTAGCTGTGTCGACACGCCAGAAGAAAAACAGCTGGACATATGCATTCATTTTTCCTTTGTTATGCATGTTGCTGTCCGCCTATTTCATTTATCATTCTCTGAATGGTCGATTTGGACTCGAGTCGTATCAAGAGACACGCGAAAAATCCCTTCATCTGGAATACCAATTAATTGCGCTGAAGCATAAGCGCGAAAGTCTCAATGCACGGGTCAGCCTGCTAAAGAACGGGGCAATTGAAAAAGATATGCTGGATGAACAGGTTCGCTACCATCTAAACCTCATCCATAGGGATGAGATTGTTTTGCAACGATAATTCTCATTAAACAGCAACTTTCAGTTCGAAATCGTTATTCTTTTGAGAATACAACCTACGGTCAACTTTACTCTGTGCCGCGCTTGTTTATATTCAAACCTGCAAGTTCATTAAACTTCTCAATCCTCCCACCCCATACTAGGAGATCTTGAATGGCCGCAAAAGCAACGAAGAGCAATACGTTGCAAACGGTGCAAAAGGCACCCAAACCCAAACAGTTTAGCAAAGAACAGGAATTATCCGCTTACAAAGATATGCTTTTAATTCGGCGTTTTGAGGAAAAAGCCGGCCAATTATATGGAATGGGCTTTATAGGCGGGTTTTGTCACCTTTATATCGGACAAGAAGCCGTCGTTACTGGTTTACAAATGGCCATCCAGGAAGGTGATCAGGTAATAACAGGATACCGTGATCATGGTCATATGCTTGCATGTGGAATGGACCCAGACGGTGTTATGGCTGAACTTACCGGACGCAGGAACGGCTACTCAAAAGGTAAGGGTGGCTCTATGCATATGTTCTCCAAGGAAAAGAATTTTTATGGTGGTCATGGGATTGTCGGCGCTCAGGTATCGCTGGGAACCGGTCTTGCCTTTGCCAATCAATACCGGGACAATGGTTCGATTAGCCTTGCTTATTTTGGGGATGGCGCCTCAAATCAAGGGCAGGTCTATGAAAGTTTCAACATGGCAGCGCTTTGGAAACTGCCGATAATTTATGTTATCGAAAACAACCGATATGCGATGGGAACTTCTGTGCAGCGTTCATCTGCGCAGACTGATTTTTCCCAACGTGGTTCCTCGTTTAACATCCCAGGCATGCATGTAGACGGTATGGATGTGCGTGCGGTTTATGCAGCCGGTGAAGTGGCAGCTAAATGGGTGAGAGGCGGAAACGGACCGATAATTTTGGAAATGGAAACCTACCGATACCGCGGCCACTCGATGTCTGATCCGGCAAAATACCGGTCAAAAGACGAAGTTCAAAAGATGCGGGCAGAACAAGATCCGATTGAACAAGTTAAACAGCGTATTGTTAAAATGAAACATGCCGGTGAAGATGATTTGAAAGCAATTGATAAGGATATCAAAGCCATCGTCGCTAAATCAGCAGAGTTTGCTCAAACCGATCCGGAACCGGATGTTTCCGAATTGATGACTGATATTTTGGTGGAGGTTTAATATGGCGGTAGATATTACAATGCCTGCTCTTTCACCAACGATGGAAGAAGGCAATCTAGCAAAATGGCTCGTTAAAGAAGGTGATACGGTTAGTTCTGGCGATGTCATTGCAGAGATTGAAACAGATAAAGCCACGATGGAAGTAGAGGCCGTTGACGAGGGTACTATTGCCAAGATTATGGTTGCTGAAGGTACCGAAAACGTCAAAGTAAATGCGGTAATTGCCGTATTGGCAGAAGATGGTGAAGACGCATCTTCTGTTAACACGTCGCAAGATGCTTCAGTTTCACCGGTTGAAACGCAAACCAATGCGACGTCTGATACAGCACAGCCTTCTATAGAAGTTACGCCAGCCGTTCCTGCGACTGTCGCGCAATCTGTTAATCTTACCGATCCCGATATTCCTGAAGGCACTGAATACGTCAGTATTACCGTTCGTGAGGCGCTGAATTCTGCAATGGCGGAGGAAATGCGTCTTGATGGGGATGTGTTTGTGATGGGAGAGGAAGTTGCCGAATATCAGGGCGCATACAAGATTACCCAGGGCCTTTTGGAAGAATTTGGCCCGCGCCGTGTTGTGGATACACCGATCACCGAACATGGATTTGCCGGCATTGGCGTCGGTGCAGCAATGGCGGGACTAAAGCCAATTGTTGAATTCATGACCTTCAATTTTGCAATGCAGGCGATTGACCAGATTGTAAACTCGGCCGCCAAGACGCTTTATATGTCAGGTGGTCAGATGGGTGCGCCGATTGTCTTTCGTGGTCCTAACGGCGCTGCAGCCCGCGTGGCGGCCCAACATTCGCAGTGTTATGCTGCATGGTATGGTCATATCCCAGGACTGAAAGTCGTAGTGCCTTATACGGCTGCGGATGCAAAGGGCCTTTTAAAGTCTGCTATCCGTGATCCTAATCCAGTTGTCTTTTTGGAAAATGAGATAATGTACGGCCAGTCGTTTGATGTGCCGGATATGGAAGATTTTGTTCTGCCGATTGGCAAGGCGAGGGTACACCGCCAGGGAAATGACGCAACTATCGTAACGTTTGGTATTGGCATGAAGTACGCAATCGAAGCAGCGGAAAAACTTGCAGACGAGGGGATTGATGTAGAGATTATTGATCTGCGCACAATACGTCCGCTGGATTTAGAAACAGTGATCACGTCCGTCAAAAAAACCAATCGGCTGGTAACGGTTGAAGAAGGTTTCCCGCAATCATCAGTTGGTGACCATATTGCTAGCCAGATTGTTCAGCATGCGTTTGATTATCTCGATGCTCCTGTTATCACCATCTGCGGCAAAGATGTTCCCATGCCTTACGCTGAAAATCTCGAAAAGCTTGCTTTACCAAATGTTGGGGAAGTTATCGATGCAGTGAAACAGGTAAGCTACAGATAGATGCAACGGCTTGATCTAAAAAGCCTGCGGTATGATCGACTAGGGCGATCTGTGTTGATCAACGGTCGCGCGGTGACCTTGGAAATATCGCATGAAGCTTTGGAGACCTTGTCTAATAGAACACTCACTGAAGAAGAAGCAATTCGTAAAGTTGCTGATGAACAAAAACGTCTGACGCGGCTTGCTGAATGGCTTCCATCTGATGACGGAAAGATAAATATTACGACTGGCCTGCTTATGAATGATGGTAGGTTTGAGCGCGGAGACGAAATCGATGCCGATTGAAATCACAATGCCAGCCCTTTCTCCTACCATGGAAGAAGGAAACCTTGCCAAATGGTTGGTTAAAGAAGGCGATACTGTAAATTCCGGCGATGTTATTGCCGAAATTGAAACCGACAAAGCAACCATGGAGGTTGAGGCAGTTGATGAGGGAACTATTGCGAAAATCGTTGTCGAACAAGGCACAGAAGGGGTTAAAGTAAATGCCGTTATAGCAGTGCTCGCAGAAGACGGTGAAGACGTATCCGCTGCGGCTTCTACAGCATCTTCTCAGGTCCCTATGCAGAAAGCGACACCAAAAGAAGCCACAGAAGAAGAAACCAAGACCGACAAACCTACGCCAGATGCTCCGGTAAAATTGGAAATCAATAGCGGCTCAACTTCACACCATACGCCTCAGAACGGTGGATCAAATCGCGTGTTTGCTTCGCCCCTGGCAAGGCGCATAGCAAGTCAGAAGGGGATTGATATCGCGTCCATAACGGGCAGCGGTCCACATGGGCGAATTGTAAAATCTGACGTTGAGAATTTTTCACCTTCTGCCCAACCCATTGGAGCGGTGTCCGGTGGTGTTTCTACCGCATCTTCCATGCCAGATGACCAGGTGCTCGGTCTTTACGATGCAGATAGTTATGAGATTTTACCGCATGACACGATGCGTAAAACCATAGCTTCGCGATTGACCCAATCTTCCCAGACCATTCCAGCCTATTTCCTTTCTATGGATTGTGAACTTGATGCGTTATTAGCGCTGCGCAAAGACATTAACAGTGCGGCTCCTGTTGGTGAGGATGAAAAACCTGCGTTTAAGATCTCCGTCAATGATTTCATCATCAAAGCGATGGCGCTTGCCTTACGCGATGTGCCAATGGCGAATGCATCATGGACATCAACCCAACGCATATTACATAAGCACAGCGATGTCGGCGTTGCGGTAGCTATTCCAGACGGTCTCATTACACCGATTGTGCGGTCTGCAGAAACAAAGACGCTTTCTGCCATATCAAATGAAATGAAAGACCTTGCATCCCGTGCCCGCGACAAAAAACTAAAACCGAATGAGTTTCAAGGCGGATCCACAGCGGTTTCCAACCTTGGCATGTTTGGGGTTTCCAACTTCACTTCAATCATAAATCCGCCGCATGCATCAATTGTTTCGATCGGGGCAGGCGAGCAAAAGGCGATCGTCAAAGATGGTGCCCTGGTCGCTGCAACTGTCATGACGGTTACATTCGCGTTTGATCATAGAGTTATCGATGGTGCTTTGGGCGCACTGCTTGCAGGTGCTTTTAAGAATTACCTTGAAAAACCTGCTGGCATGCTGGTGTGAGGCCAGTATCAAACCAAAAAGGATTGACCTCAGTTTTGGGTATTTGTCGCACCATTATTTTGGGCCGGGTCATAGATTATTCCAGCGATATCCTGGCCATACCGAGCCATGACCAAAGCGATGACCAGCGCTATAACCAGCCCAGTTGCCGCTTTTATCCAGCTGAAAGACAAGAATTGTCCGATAGAGCGCAATACCAACAATACAATAATAGCAAGGCCGGTGCCTTTTATCACCATGGGCAATGGCATGATATTCGTGACAAGATAATTAAAAATATCATTTGTATATGCTGCAAGGTCCATTTCTTTCTTTCCTTCTCTAAACCAGATCAGTTTATACCAATAGATCGACTGTAAGGGCTTTCTATAATGAATGAAATCCATATTCGTCCAGCACAGCGTTGTGACGCAGCCGATCTTGCCATCATTGATAATATGGCTGGACATGGAATTTCGCTTTGGTTTTGGTTGCAGGATAACGGTGGTGACAGACTGGAAGAGGCTATCGCCTATGGACGTTCCCGGATGATGAAAGATGATTCCATCTATGGATGGTCAAATGCTCGTGTTGCGGTCCAAGATGATATTATTTTTGGCGCACACACAAGCTATATAATGCCGGCGCCAGAACCAGACAGCAGCAATTCTGACCAATTTAAACGGACAACTTCAGCGTTAAGGCCTGTGTTTGAACTTTTTGATCAATGTTCTGATCATTGGTTTGTGGATAGTCTTGCAGTCTATCCCGACAGGCGTGGCGCTGGCACCGGTGCATTGCTGATAGACGACAGTTTGCAATCCGCGAAGGGTTCTGGGCAAAATATAGTAAATCTGGTCGTAGAAGATTCCAACATCTCTGCATTCAGGCTATACAAGTCACGCGGATTTGAAGTGGTTGATAGTCGTCCGTTCATACAATTCAATGGGCCAAGTCAGACCAAGGAATGGCTCCTTATGGAAGCCTCAATATAATAGGAAATGAATATGGCGGATCAATATGACGTATTAATCATTGGCTCTGGTCCGGGGGGCTATGTAACCGCCATCCGTGCTGCGCAACTTGGTTTAAAAACGGCGATTGTGGAGCGCGAGCATTTGGGTGGTATTTGCCTTAACTGGGGCTGCATCCCAACAAAAGCTTTGCTGCGAACCGCAGAAATCTATCATTATATGCAACACGCAGAAGACTACGGCCTGTCGGTTAAGGATGCAAAAGTAGACTTTGAAGCGGTTATTAAGCGGTCCCGAGGGGTGTCCGGACAGCTAAATGGCGGTGTTGGCCATTTGTTGAAGAAAAACAAGGTTGATGTGATTTGGGGTGAGGCGACTATTGTAAATCCTGGTGAAGTGACTGTTTCCAATCCAAGGAAAAAGGCCTTCGAACCACAACATCCAGTTCCCAAGAATACACTGGGTGAAGGTACCTACAAGGCCAAGCACATCATCCTTGCAACCGGTGCCCGCCCACGGGTTTTGCCGGGTATTGAACCTGATGGCAAACAGATCTGGACGTATTTTGAAGCAATGGTCCCGAAAGAAATGCCGAAATCGCTGATCATAATGGGATCTGGTGCAATCGGGATTGAGTTTGCTTCATTTTACAATGCGCTTGGTGCAGATGTAACTGTTGTGGAACTGATGGACCGGGTAGTACCAGTTGAAGACGAAGAAATTTCAGCATTGGCTCTGAAGCGATTTGAAAAGGCCGGCATAAAGATTTTAACCGGGACCAAGGTCAACGAGGTTAAAAAGGCAAAATCCGGCATTACTGCGCATGTAGAGACTAAGGATGGCAAAAAAGATAGTTTAAAAGCAGACGTGTTGATCTCAGCTGTTGGCGTTGTTGGTAACATCACGCATTTGGGGCTTGAGAAGCTCAAGGTTAAAACAGATCGCGGATGTGTGGTTGTCGATGAATTCGGCCGGACCAACGTAAAAGGCATTTATGCAATCGGTGATGTCGCCGGTCCCCCAATGCTTGCGCATAAGGCGGAACATGAGGGCGTTATCTGTGTTGAAGCAATTGCCGGTAAAAATCCGCATGCAATGGATAAAGCTAAAATTCCGGGATGTACCTATTGCCATCCACAGATTGCATCGGTCGGCATGACCGAAAAAGCGGCAAAGGAAGCCGGATACGAATTGAAGATCGGGCGTTTCCCGTTTCTGGGTAATGGCAAGGCAATCGCACTGGGTGAACCGGATGGTTTAATCAAAACAATCTTTGATAAAAAGACCGGGCAATTACTTGGCGCTCATATGATTGGCACTGAAGTAACAGAACTCATACAGGGCTATGTTGTGGCAATGAATTTGGAAACCACTGAAGAAGAACTGATGCACACGGTATTCCCGCATCCTACGCTATCTGAAATGATGCATGAAAGTGTTTTGGATGCCTATGACCGGGTTATTCATATGTGATGTATTTGGATTGGTATCAATCCGCGTAGGTTATAATTATTTGGAAATTATTGACGGGAGGTAGGTATGAAGCGAATTTTGAATTTTATTGCGGCGGCGGCACTTTCTACTGTTGCATTGCCGGTTGCAAGCATCACATTTTCCAACATTGCTAAAGCTGACTCTTGCTGGAACCACAATGGTTCCATAATGCGGTTGAAAGCATCCGGAAACAACCGCTGGTTATATTATGAGCGCCCGAAACAGGTTTTAATCAACGCAGGGGTGAGAAAAGGGACACTACTGTTTAATGGCAGGAAATCAGGAAACTGGTACTCAGGAACCGCACGTCGCTTTTCAAAATATTGTCCTGCTAATCCACTTGAATATTTTGTTGAGGGACCGGTTCGCGCAGATCAGCTACAGGTAACTGTACGTGGTACCCGTGAGGTTCACAAACAATGCCAATCAACTGGCAACATCGCCTCAGATGTCCTTGTATTTACCTATGCGTATGACTGTTAAATTTGCGGTCCATTTTAGTGGAATTTGAAAGTAATAGTGCCTAGATTGTTAGTATGGTAACACTCGTTGATACACGCGTCCGGCCTCGTCATCCGGAGAAAGCGCACAGGAAAGCAAATCCTGCGCCCAAAAAGCCTGCATGGATTAAAGTGCGGGCAGGGGGATCAGAAGTTTATGATGAAACCCGCAAGATAGTTTCTGAGCATAATCTTGTTACGGTATGTCAGGAAGCCGGTTGCCCGAATATTGGTGAATGCTGGTCGCAAAAACACGCGACCATGATGATCATGGGTGAGATATGCACCAGAGCCTGTGCCTTTTGTAACGTTGCTACCGGTATTCCAAGTAAACTTGATACGAAAGAACCGGAAAACGTGGCAAAGGCCGTTGCACTTTTGGGGCTAAACCATGTGGTTATCACATCTGTCGACCGAGATGACCTTGATGATGGCGGCGCGAAACATTTTGTTGAAACAATTCATGCCATTCGCGAGAGTGCTCCGAAGACCACGATTGAGATTTTGACGCCAGACTTCCTGCGTAAACCGGGCGCTATTGAGCGTGTCGTTGAGGCAAGGCCAGATGTCTTCAATCATAATCTGGAAACTGTGCCTTCCAAATATCTAAAGGTCCGGCCTGGCGCTCGATATTTCCACTCCATTCGCCTGTTGCAAATGGTGAAGGAAGTCGATCCGTCGATTTTTACTAAATCCGGTATCATGGTTGGATTTGGTGAAACCAGAAATGAAGTATTGCAGGTAATGGATGATTTGCGAGCTGCTGAAGTGGATTTTCTGACAATTGGTCAATATCTCCAACCTACCCCGAAACATCATGAACTGGTCGAATACGTTACACCTGAACAGTTCAAAGGGTATGAAACCAACGCCTATTCAAAAGGCTTTTTGATGGTTTCATCGTCACCGCTTACCCGTTCTTCGCATCATGCTGGAGAAGATTTCCAGCGTTTGCGCGCGGCGCGAGAGGCGCATCAGGCGCGAAAGAAATCATCGGGTCTTGACCAAAGCTAATGCCTGAACTTAAAAAGACGCATATCGTCAAACATTCGGCAATTGATATGTTCGATCTTGTCTGTGATATTGAAAAGTATCCAGAGTTTGTTCCGTTAGTTCAAAGGCTTAACGTGCGATCTCATAAGGAGCGCGGCGATAAAAAACTCGTCATGGCAGCAATGACAATGGGTTATCTGGCTATTCAGGAAACCTTCACAACACAGGTTTTTATGAACCAGAAGGCGCTGGAAATCGATGTTTCTTATATTGATGGTCCCTTTGAATATCTGGAAAATACCTGGTCTTTTCACGCATTATCGGACAGTTCTTGCGAAATCCATTTTCATGTAAATTATGCACTAAAAAACAAGATGTTAGCGGCGGCAGCCGGCGCGGTATTTGATCGTGCATTTAGCCGTTTTGTGAACGCCTTTGAAGAACGTGCTGATACGATTTACAAAAAAAATGCCCCGGAAAACCGGGGCTAGGTTGGGGTAAGGGATCTAAATGAACAAAAGGAAGTGTATCCTTGAATGATTTCAATATACGTACTTTTTTCAGTAAAAATGTGCATAAATGCACTGTATGGAAAAATACCAATCATGCGTCGGTTTCCAACCCGTAAGCAAGCAGCATCTCCAGCGCCTGTCGCGTGGTTTCCAATCGGACTTGTTGTCGACCGATATCACCAAACTCCAGGCGTTCCACATAGGCACCTTCCTCGTCGGCTGAGGCGACTGATATAAAAACTAAGCCGACCGGCTTTTCTTCGCTTCCGCCACCAGGGCCGGCAATGCCGGTTACTGCAACAGCCGCGTCTGCTTTTGCTGCTTCAAGAGCTCCGATCGCCATTTGTGCTGCAGTTTGGGAGGATACTGCTCCGTGTTCACTAAGTGTATCTGGTTCAACGTTCAAATAGGTTATTTTGGCTTCATTTGAATAGGTAATTAGACCACTTTTGTAGACATCCGAAGAACCGGCAACTGATGTAAGGGCAGCCCCAATCATACCTCCGGTACATGATTCTGCTGTTGTTACGGTTTTTCCCTGTCGGGAAAAAGCCTTGACCAGTTCATCTGCATAGACGCTTATTTCTTCATCAAACATCGGCTCCTCCAAAGGCAACGCTGGCGGTCGCAAGGGCTGCTATGCCTTCTTCTCGACCAATAAAGCCGATCCGTTCATTTGTGGTAGCCTTAACGGACACCCTTTGAAGATCAATGTCACAGATTTCTGCGATACGTTCGCGCATTTTAATCCGGTGCGGGCCTATTTTCGGGGCTTCACAGACAATTGTTACATCCAGGTTGGTAATTTTGCCGCCACTATCACCAACTAATTTGACTGCATGTGCTAGAAATCGGTCGGAACTCGCACCTTTCCATTTTTCATCAGACGGCGGGAAGTGCGAGCCGATATCACCTTCGCCAATTGTCCCTAAAAGTGCATCCGTCAGGGCATGCAAACCCACATCGGCATCTGAATGGCCTATCAACGTTTTATCATGTGGAATCTGAAGACCACAGAGGGTAATTGCGTCGCCTGGACCCAATTGATGCACGTCATACCCGCTGCCAGTCCTGATATCGAGAGAGGGTAATTGGTTTGAAATCATCTTCTGCGCTCGTTCCATGTCTGCCTGGGTTGTAATCTTGAAATTGTCGGCATCGCCTTCGACCAAACGGACCAACAAACCCGCCCATTCAGCTACAGCTGCGTCATCAGTAAATTCCAATGCTGAGTTTTTTGCTGCCTTTTCATGCGCATCCGCGATTGCAGAAAGCCTGAAACCTTGTGGTGTTTGCGCCAGGAAAAGCCCGTTACGATCAAGCGTATCCGATACGGTACCCTTATTGTCCGCACGCTTAACCGTGTCAGCAATTGCGACTGCCGGGAGGGTGCAAATAGTATCTGAAATCTCGTTGATAACATTCGAAATAGTATGATGAGAAACGAACGGTCGCGCTGCGTCGTGGATCAGAACATTGTGGAATTGGGATAAATCGAGCCCATCAATTCCTGCCTTGCAGCTTTCCTGTCGGGTTTTACCACCAAATACCGGGGCTTGAAGTTTTGCGTGTGGGACAGTGTATTTTTCATATAGCATTTGATCATCGCGATGAATAACAACCACAACCGAATGAATATCTGGATGGTCTAAGAACGAAGATGCGGTATGTTGCAATATCGATTGACTGCCCAAAATGCGATATTGTTTTGGGCCAAGCGCTGTGCCTAGCCGTTCACCACGTCCTGCCGCTACTATGATGACTGCATTCTTATCCAAACTGCTGATCCCTACCTCGTTAACCCGTTCTATTTTGCCCGGTCAAAATCTTCAAGCTTGTTAAATTCCACAATTCGATTAAAAAAACTCAGTTGCCTAATATTTAGGCAGAAATTTCGGAGTAGATAAATTGCAAAGCATTTTGCAAAACACTCTTTTGGAACCACTTGTCGTTGGCGATGTAGCTTTACGCAACCGCTCATTCCTGGCGCCGATGTCAGGCGTGACAGATTTGCCATTTCGAAAACTCTGTTGGCAAATGGGTGCAGGCATGGTTGTAACCGAAATGGTGGCCTGCGAGGCATTTCTTGAAGAAAATCATGAAATGCAGAAGAAAGCTGCATTGAACGATCTGCCGGTTAACATGGTTCAATTGGTAGGTTGTGAAGCTCGTTGGATGGCGCTAGCAGCTAAACGGGTCCAAGACCAAGGCGCGAGCGTAATAGATATCAATATGGGGTGTCCGGCGAGGCGTGTTGTGAACGGATATTCCGGCTCCGCACTCATGCGAGACTTGGACCATGCGGTTGGTTTGGTTGACGCAGTAATTGGCGCAGTTGAAGTGCCTGTCACTTTGAAAATGCGGCTTGGGTGGGATCATCAATCGATTAATGCAGCTGAGTTGGCTAGGCGAGCCCAAGCTGCAGGCGTTCAGATGGTGACGGTGCATGGCAGAACACGCTGTCAGTTTTATAAGGGAAGTGCCGACTGGCCAGCCGTTGAAGCGGTAAGGGAGGCCATATCGATACCGCTTGTAGTAAATGGCGATATTATTGACCGTCAACGCGCGGCTGCCGCAACAAAACAAAGCGGCGCGGATGCTGTTATGATTGGGCGTGGGGCCTATGGAGCACCATGGTTGCCTGGCTATATAGCCGGCTCTCTAAGTAGCAAAGACGTGGCTGGAATAATCCGAGACAAAGAATGGTTGCAAGTATTCTACGAAGATATCTTAGGTCACTACGGCACCGAATACGGTGTGAAACAAGCTCGCAAACATCTTGGATGGACGATTGATCGACTGGATCTGGCCGCAGATATGATGGCGCATCGAAAACGTATGATGACCAGTTTCTCTCCGCGGGAGGTGCTTGAGCTGATTGAGCTGATATATGATGCTTCCTTGCCAATTAACGTGCCGGACATGTTGGCTGCATGACATTGAAACGCACTCAAACTGAATTGCCGGAGTTAAACTTTGCAGCCGTTTTGGACGGGATGCCAAATGCAGTGCTTGTCGTTGACCGGGATATTTCGATTGTTTACGCAAACATTGCTGCGGAGGGCATTTTTAAGTCTTCTAGCGCGAAGCTTTCAAAACAGGGGCTTGAGAAATTCGTTCATCCGCAAAGTCCGCTGATTTTATTTGTGAAACAATTTTTCCAAAACCCGGTTCCGCTGAGTGAATATGGCTTGGATATATCTTCGCCAAGGACAGGGGTAGGGCGCACAATAGATGTCTATGCTTCTCCTGTGATCGACCGAAATGATCTGGCGATCCTTGTTCTGCGTGAAAGGGGAATGGCTGACCGTATTGAGCGCCAGCTTACCCACCGTAGTGCTGCGCGTTCAGTAACCGGGCTTGCTTCTATGCTTGCCCATGAGATTAAAAACCCGCTTTCAGGCATAAGAGGCGCTGCTCAATTGCTGGGAGCAGTAGTGGACGAGAAGGATAAAGAGCTTGCGCGACTTATTACGGACGAGACGGACCGGATCGTAAAACTCGTCGATGAAATGGAAGTATTCTCCAATGATTCTCCGTTCACACCCGGACCGGTAAATGTCCATTCAATCCTAGGTCAAATTCGCCAGATGGCTGAGCATGGATTTGCGAAAAATATCTCGTTTACCGAGTATTATGACCCATCCTTGCCGTTCGTTGCGGGACAACGAGGAGAACTTACCCAGATTTTTCTCAATTTGATCAAGAATGCTGCGCAGGCTCTCGGCGATGCTTCAGACGCAAAAATAACGCTTTCATCGGGATATAGATCAGGCGTCCGGCTTCGCCCACCTGGCGCAAAGCAGCGTACATCCTTGCCATTAGAGTTTTGTATTTCTGATAATGGTAGCGGTATCCCCGGGGATATTCGCGCGCATATATTTGAGCCGTTTGTTACATCCCAGATCAATGGTTCTGGTCTTGGTCTTGCTCTTGTTGCCAAGCTTATCCAGAGACATGGAGGTGTGGTCGAATTTGAGGACAATCATCCTGGAACGATGTTCAGAATATTATTGCCCGAGTGGAAAGGTCCCTATGGTGCATTAGAAGATGAAGAACATGTCTAGAGGCACTGTGCTCATACTCGATGACGATGCCAGCATCCGAAAGGTTTTGACCCAGGCGTTGCAAAGAGCAAATTACGAGGTGCTGATTGCTGCGAGTATTTCTGCATTTCATTCGCGGATACAACAGGACAAAATTGACTGCGTCGTTTCCGATGTAATTTTGCCAGACGGATCAGCATTTGACTTCATGCCCGAAATGCAACGGGATTACCCGAATGTTCCTGTTGTGCTGATTAGTGCGCAGAATACATTCATGACTGCATTAAAGGCACAGGAAGCCAAGGCATTTGACTATTTGCCAAAACCATTTGATCTGGAAAACTTGATCCAAACCGTTGAGCGCGCAATTGCTCAACCGAAAGACACCATAAAAACAAGCGCGGCTGAAGCCTATCATAACAGCATGCCGATTGTTGGTCGCTCATCGCCCATGCAAGCGGTGTATCAATCCGTTGCACGAATGAGCCAATCTGAGTTGCCAGTGATGATTTCCGGAGAAATTGGGACTGGCAAACGATTGACCGCCCAAGTGTTACACGAATTTGGATTGAGAAAATCCGGACCTTTTGTATGGGTGGATTTATCGTCATTAATTGCCGAAGAGATTGAAGAAAAACTATTCGGCAGTACTGAGGCGTCAACTGAAGAAAATACCGGCGCGGTAAAGCGTGCAAATCGTGGTACGCTTTATTTACATGAAGTTAACAGGCTGCCTTTGCGAGCACAAACCAGATTGCTCGGATTGCTCAATTTCAGTGATCGCCAGGACAATCAAACTAATCCTTCTGGTCAATCAGATATTCGTATAATTTCTTCAACTTCCCAGGACATTGAACACAACATCAATACGGGATTATTTCGAGAAGATTTGTTCTATCGCCTTGGGGTGGCTCCGCTACGATTGCCATCACTAAAGAACAGAAAAGAAGATATCCCGGATCTGGCACGGCATTTCATCCGATTGTGTGAAACACAAGGATCGCTGGTTCGGCATATTGAAGCAAATGCAATTCGGGTTTTGAAAAGTCAAACCTGGCCTGGAAATGTACTGGAACTTGAAAATCTTATCCGTCGGATTTGCCAAATGTACCCCCAAGAAACCATCACTCAGGACATTGTGGAAGCTGAATTGAAAAGTCGGCCCTATTTTAGAGGCGGACTGGCTGAAACCGAACCTGGATCAGATGAAAGTTTCGAGGACTTTATCGAAAACCATATCGATGAATTCATGAAGAATAACGATAAACTCGACGTTGGTGGACTGTATGGCGTTATGTTACGCGAGTTTGAATATCCGCTTATTCAAAAAGTGCTGGCTCTTACGAATGGCAACCAGATCAAAGCCGCCGCACTACTTGGACTTAATCGCAATACATTACGAAAAAAAATCAATGATTTGGGTATAACTATTACCAGAATTGTTAATTAGGCCATTGAAACCAGCGGCTGCGCTGTCTCAAAAATGTCACATAAGTGTTGCGTCATTGCAACAAATTTGGGAAGTTACACCGAGTTTCACAATATCGCCAATGTGTTTGCAATATCTGATTACAGGCAAATCATGACAAAAGGGGATTAGTCCGATTTCAGTTGCTCAGGAAAATATTGGGCAGATATCAGTCACCGAAGATACTTCTTCTTCTGCCCGTGAATTGTTCATAACATCGCGCAGTTCACGTACGCGTACGCTTGGGCTGGCTACTGTTATTGCGCTCATGATTTGCGGCATTTTCACGTTTATGATGTTGCTTAATCTGACTCCGATTGAGCCGAACGTAAATGCGGTTTCAATTGCGGCGGCTATCATTAGTATTCTGGTATTGATCCTGATTTTTCTAATTGGGAAAGAAGTTGCAAAAATTCTCCGTTCGCGGCGCACAGGACGAGCAGCAGCGCGATTGCATGTGCGCATTGTTGGGCTGTTTTGTATTGTTGCAGCATTTCCTGCGATCCTCGTCGCCATTGTTGCGGGGATAACGCTTGATTTGGGACTGGATCGCTGGTTTGAAACGCAGACGAAAAAAATCATATCCTCATCGGTTAGTATTGCGCGCGCCTATCAGAACGAAAGTACCCGCGTTTTGCTGGGTAACACGCTTTCCATGGCTGCCAATCTTGATCGCAATCGACAACTTTATGTGTTGGATAGACAGGGGTTTATTCGCCTGTTTCAACTTGAAGCACGCGGGCGGGGGTTGCTTTCCGCATCGATCGTAAATGCTGAGGGCGAAGAAATTATCTCGTCTCAAGTAAATACTCAAAAAGAATTGCCACCGGTACCAGAAATCGCACTGGAATTGGCAACCAAGGGTGAACCGGTCCCAATCCCGTCAGGGAATACAAATCTAATTGCAGTGGTTTTCAAACTTCAACGTATTGAAAATACTTATCTTTACACAATCGTTGCCATTCCGCCGGCGGTGATTGATGCTCTGCGTGAGACGAAGTTGAATAGTGAAACCTATCAAGCACTCGAAACCAACAGATTACCGTTTCAGTTAACATTTGCGCTGCTTTATATTTCCGTTTGTCTGGTCGTATTGCTGTCTGCAATCTGGATGGGCTTCAGCGTGGCCAACCGTATTGTTACGCCAATCAGACGATTAATGGGTGCTGCCGGTGAGGTCAGTGAAGGCAATCTGGACGTGAACGTAGATCTTACTCAATCTGAAGGCGATCTGCGCTTTTTAGGTGAAACGTTCAACGAAATGGTCACAGATTTGCGCTCGCAGCGGACTGAACTCTCTTGGAAAGTCTGATGGGTCACCCGCGTGGTCAAGCAGCCAGTTCGTTCTTCCGTGTTCCGACACCTGCCTGCATCGTCGTGTCCCTGAAGGACGCTGCAAGAGGCCGAACCCTGTACCGAACTGTATTGAATCAGGATCAGCAACCTCCTCCCGCGGTATCCTGTCCTGCCTAGCGATCTGCGCACAGCTGTTGTCCCGCCTGCAGACACTCGCCCACGCCGCCCACCCCCCTCCCCCAACAACCTGTACCATCTCTGCGCGCACGCACCCCTGTTCGATGCTGCATGCTATCCTGCTGCGAAACTCCAACTGCGCGCACCACCGCTCCCAAAACCCGGTGCAACCCGGCCACACCCGGGCGTGTTCAATCTGTGTCGTTGGCGTTAGGCGGAGATCTAGTGGATCGACGGCGCCATGTCGTACATGAATCAGCCGGGGATCATCCTCCTTCGGGAAGGAACGGACTCCAGCCAGGGCAAGGCCCAGCTGGTTTCCAACATCAACGCCTGCCAGGTACGTCGATGCCGCCTTCTTTCGTTTTTCTCGCGCCTAGCGTTCTCCCACACGGGTGGATGGTACTCGGTCGGATGTGTTGAGTTCGCTCTGCAAGTGTCACAGCAGCCGCTGTCTACACTTTTCTGCAGGACCCCCCCCCTCCCCTGCCCTTGCTATGGCAGTATCGAATCTCTCTGCCCCGTGTGCTACGTGTATGTGAGTGTACCCCTCGGTTGCCCCACGACTGCTCCTATCTTGTCTCAACGGTCGACCGCAAGCAGAAGCTGCATCGAAACACCGGCGTTCCAATAGTCATGCAGCAGGGCTCCTGCCTGCCTAGCGGCGATTTGCTTCCACGATTTCCCAGAATGTCTGCGACACCGTTGAACCTTGGATGCCACCTGGGGCACGGATTAAACGCCCACCGTAACCTTGGTGTTGGCCTTCACCTAAAGGCCTTCGCTATTCGAGGACTCTCGAGACGCTTCCCGAGGACACCCAGCGGTCGAGTCCATTGTTCTGACTCGTTTGTTTTCGTGCGGGTTTCCTCTGTTTTCGCTTGGCAGGCGGTGATGGACACGGTGAAGTCCACCCTCGGTCCCCGCGGCATGGACAAGCTCATCTTCGACGGCCAGAAGGTATCGGTCACCGGCGGCGCGAGCGTGCGAAACAGCAGTAGAAGCGGCAGCAGTAGAAGCGGCAGCCGCAGTCTTGGGGTGTTTCCACTCGAGTCTCAGCGCCCCTCATCAAGCGCCCTGTCGCTTTCCATCTCCGGGGATGCTCTCTGCATTTGCGCACGAGTGTAGACCTCCACCGGTCGTGCGCAAGCCATCCGGAGCACCCGAAGACCCAAGCACCGCGTCCGTGGAAGATGTACCGAGCCCCCACCTTCCCCCCCCCCCTTCCGCTGTGATCGCTTCAAACCCACGAGAGCTTGATCCGGCTTTTTTCCGTTGAAACGCCTCCGACCGAATTCTCAGGTGACGATCTCCAACGACGGGGCTACGATCATGAAGCAGCTCGACATCGCGCACCCCGCAGCCAAGACCCTGGTGGACATTTCCATGTCCCAAGACGCGGAGGTGAGACACCCTGACACCAAGATGTATGACAAAACGAGACGTTGACACCGAGATATATTACAAATCGAGACGTTGACACCAAGATATATGACAAAACGAGACGTTGACACCGAGATATATGACAAAACGAAACGTTGACACCAAGAAGAATGACAACGCAAGACGTTGACACCAAGAAGAATGACAAAACGAGACGTTGACACCAAGAAGAACGACAAAACGAGACGTTGACGCCACCAAAAGTGACAAAACGAGGAAGCAAGCTAGGCCGTGGGGCGTTGAATTGAGGGCTGTAGAGAGCCG
>JBCCBE010000014.1:0-50496 GCA_039814425.1 Pseudomonadota bacterium | reverse complement strand
TGCTGGTTACTAAGGATTAACCATCACTTGAAAAACGGAAATTCGAGGGTCCGTTCTTTTAAGTTTATTGCTGACAGGCACAAAGGGGAAAAAGATGCGTGTTTTGCTGATTGAAGACGACAGCGCCACAGCTCAAAGCATTGAGCTAATGCTGAAGTCTGAAAGCTTCAACGTCTACACAACTGACCTTGGCGAGGAAGGCGTCGATTTAGGTAAGCTATATGATTATGACATCATCTTGCTCGACCTTAATCTTCCAGACATGTCCGGTTACGAGGTTTTACGCACTCTGCGTCTTTCGAAGATCAAGACTCCGATTTTAATCCTCTCCGGTCTAGCTGGTATTGAGGATAAGGTTCGTGGTCTTGGATTTGGCGCAGATGATTATATGACTAAGCCGTTCCATAAGGACGAATTAGTAGCCCGTATCCATGCGATCGTTCGTCGTTCGAAGGGCCATGCACAATCGGTTATCACTACGGGTGATTTGGTTGTTAATCTGGATGCAAAAACAGTCGAGGTTAATGGTCAGCGGGTTCATCTTACTGGCAAAGAATACCAAATGCTGGAACTGCTTTCGCTTCGCAAAGGTACAACGCTTACCAAGGAAATGTTCCTCAATCATCTCTATGGCGGGATGGATGAGCCAGAACTCAAAATCATCGATGTTTTCATCTGCAAACTGCGCAAGAAACTCGCAGCTGCTGCTGATGGGTTGAACTACATCGAAACAGTTTGGGGACGCGGATATGTTCTGCGCGAACCAGATGCAACTGCGATGCGCGAAAGCGCGTAACAAACTTGCATAAATTTTAGAATTGTTAAGCCCGCTGGACCATCGGGCTTATTTTTTTGGCTCCATAATACAAATTGCCTTCCTGCATTTCACAGTTTAGTGTCCGCTCAAATCTCCAATAAAGCTAACCGGAAGAGTAAACGTGGACATCAGCCAAGAAATTGTGAACAGCCTCGTGAAAAACGATGTGCGTTTCGTAACCACTGTACCCTGTAAACAATTGGGTGGGGTTATCGAGGGGGTAGAAAATCACCCTGAAATTATGCATGTACCTTCCAATAAGGAAGATGAGGGAATGGGGCTTTGCGCCGGCGCCTATATGGGTGGAAAACGTCCCTGTATTATAATGCAAAACACTGCAATCGGCGTTACGGTCAACACTCTTGCAACTCTGATTCAATATTACAGCATTCCGCTTCCTATGCTGATTAGCTATCGCGGTGAAATTGGTGAACGGGTTGCGTGCCAAGTGGAAATGGCCGTGCATACAAAATCATTGCTCGAGCAACTCAAAATCCAAACTTATCACTTCCATGAACCGGAGGATATCAAGGATCTCGACAGCATTTTGAACCACACATATATGAGCCGTAAACCGACAGCTATTTTAACTGATTCCAATTTCTGGGGAGGCTACTAATGATTAGAAGCGAAATTATAAAAAAGCTGATCCCGGTTATCACCGATCATTTGGTGGTTTGTAATATTGGACTTCCGAGCCAGGAATTGCACATGATGGATGATCAGCCATCGAATTTTTATATGCTCGGTACAATGGGTCTTTCCTCTTCCATCGGCTTGGGCTTGGCACTTTCTCAAGACGCAAAAGTGATATCCATTGATGGTGATGGTTCAGTACTCACCAATCTGGGCACTCTGCCAACAATTGCAAATAATACTGCGAATAACTTCACGCTCTTGATTATTGATAATGGCAGCTACGGATCAACCGGTGATCAGCCGACATATGCCGGTCAGAAGACTTCCTTAACCGAAGTCGCAAAGGCTTGTGGATGCGATAATGTTATCGAGTGCGACGGAGATGAAATAGTTGACGTTATGAAGTCAGCCATAGACGGTGATAAAATGACTGTTATTGTTTGCAAATGCGAATCCGGGAATATTCCTGTCCCAGTCATTGAAATGGATGCTCCTGTTATTAAGCACCGATTTATGGAACAGGTGAAGCAAGTTAATTCTGGCTGACCGCATAATTCAAAATTTCAATTGACCATATCAACAATCTAGTCAAAACAACGACCGTAAATTATGCAAATATCCAATTTGCGTTTAACCAGTTTTTCAACCATCCTTTGTGCATTTCCTCAAAGGATGGTTTAACATTTTCCTTATTCGGGAATTTAATGGTTCCCAATGGTTATATCCGTGTACTGGAACATGAGTTAGCGCATTAAAGATGGAACCGATACAACAAAAGATATTGGGTCTCAGTCGTTTTTACAAACGCTTCCTGCTTATGGCAAATGATGCCGTCTTATCTTTTTTTGCACTTTGGATTTCATTTTCCTTGCGGGTAGGTCCGCCAAGTGCCGATTATTTTGCATCGCTCATAACAGTTTTGATCGCGGTACCCATTGTAAGCGTTTTCTGTCTTTGGATGACCGGACTTTATAACTATTTACTTCGCGAAATTGATCTGCGCATTCTCAATACGCTTGCTTTCGGAATAATATCAATTGCACTGCTTTTTTCGATATTTAACTTCTTCGATTCAACGATTTTCATACCCCGTTCAATTCCGATAATTTTCGCGATAGTCCTGTTTCCATTAATTGGAGTAAGCCGGATAATTGGTCGGTGGTATTATCGCCAGGCGATGGGATTACACCACAATACACAACCCGTTGTAATTTATGGAACCAGCGATACCGGTATCAACACTGCTGCCGTTCTTGATTATTCAAGAGACCTTTATCTAGTCGGCTTCATTGATGACGACCCATCGCTTAAAGGCAGCAAAATTAAAGGACGATTGATTTATGGTACAAACGAACTGGCTGAATTGTGCGTACGATTTCCTAATTTGCGCGTGCTGGTTTCTATTTCAAATGCTTCGGCAAAACGTAAACACCAAATAATTGAAAACCTGCAGGCCTTCCCTGTCCAAGTAGTTTCCATACCGCCGCTTAATGAAATTGCGGATGGGACTGCAAGAGTAGAAAACCTGCAGGAAATAGATATTCAGGATTTGCTTGGCCGAGATTCTGTTCCGCCTATTGAAGAATTGTTTCATCAGGCACTGCAAGGAAAAACAGTATTTGTCTCAGGAGCCGGTGGATCCATCGGCTCAGAAATTTGCAGTCAAATTGCTGCTAACCATCCAAAACTGATTATTGCAGTCGATAACAGTGAACTTGCACTTTATGGACTTCAGCAAAAACTGATCAGTAAAATGCATGAGGAAGGGATAGAATCCAACGTTGAATTCAAGCTGGCTGATATTACAAACGAGATTGCCGTAAGACATTTGATCAAGTCATACAAACCGGATGTTGTGTATCATGCAGCCGCTTACAAACACGTTCCGATCGCTGAAAAGAATATACTAAGCACAATCCAAAATAACGTGCTGGGAACCTACTCTTTTGCCAATATATGTGCCGAGGAAAAAGTTCGTCATTTTATCTTGATCTCAACCGATAAAGCGGTGCGGCCAACAAATGTAATGGGAGCGTCCAAACGTCTTGCTGAACTGGTGATTCAGATGATGCACCAGTCACATAAAAACACCATTTTTTCCATGGTAAGATTTGGAAATGTGCTTGGGTCTTCAGGATCTGTAATCCCGCTGTTTAGAAAGCAAATTGAAGCAGGTGGCCCAGTAACGGTTACACACCCGAAAGTCATACGTTTTTTTATGACGATAACTGAAGCTGCTCAACTCGTCATTCAGTCTGGTTTTATATCAAAGGGCGGCGATGTTTTTGTTCTGGATATGGGTGAACAAATCACCATTGATCAGCTCGCTCGACTGATGATTCAATTGAGTGGTAAGACTGTGAGAGATAAAGACCACCCTAACGGCGATATCGAAATAGTTTACACCGGGCTGAGACCTGGCGAAAAACTGTATGAAGAGCTGTTAATTGGCGACAATCCTGAAGCCACAATCCATCCTAAGATTATGGTTGCAAATGAAACATCCATTAAAAAGCCAGTGTTGCAGAAAAACTTGCGCAGCCTTCAGAATCATATAGCCGTTCAGGATGCAGTGAAAGCAATTACAGTTATGGAGCAACTTGTAGAAGGCTTTAAATACAAAAATGGTAAAACCTTACCAGATGATTCTTGCAACTAGAGCTACTCGTTATCCTCGATGCCGGCTGGCATCCTTGCCGTAAAAATTCAAATATCGTGGATTGATACGCTCAATTGGTAGGACGACAAAAATGTCGACTGTTTCAAATTGCAAATCCACAACCGCCTCACTGGAAAACATAGCGCCAAGCCGCAAATACCCCTTAATCAACGGTGGCAGTTGACGGATAATGGATCGGGCGTTTTCTAGTAACTCGCTTGAGGATTGAATTTGTATGCCACGATGCGCAATCGCTTTCACAGCCCATAAACCTTCAGCAGGCGAGTAAGAGTGTAAAAATTGCAATGACGATTCAACCTTTTTGTAGGACTGACTATGAAAGGAAGCGCATCCAATCATTATCTCTACCTTGTTTTCCACCGCATAAGCCCAAGTGCCCTGCCATAAGAGTTCCATCGTGCGCTTATGCCTGAAATCGGGGAGAATACAGGATCGTCCAAGGTCCATAAAAACCTTTCCTGGATGTTTTCTGATTAGCGCCGCGACATCATATTCGGACTGAGAATACAGTTCCGGCCTACCATCACCATCGCGCTTCAGACATACACGTTGCGTGCCAATAACTTGCTGCGAACCGTCTTCCAGCCCCATCAAAATCAGAAAATGACTATAATGATCATCGTGCCGGTCTATATCCAGCTTTGATTTAGGCTGTTGTATTTCGGGAAGGTTTTCTGAACTTTCGTGAAACACCTGATATCGGATTTGCTGCGCAAGTGATATTTCTTCTTCTGATCTCGCTAATCGAATGATCAGATTACCCAATTTACCCAATAATTCCTGGTCGTCATCCTTCTTAGAGCTGACTTTTTGAATTGGATCTTTGTGCATATTGGCGGGCTCAGCAGACATATCGACCCTATACCAGATTTTTTTCAACCGTCACATATCATTAATGGTATCCAACAACCGTACAGGATCGAGTGGCTTTGTAAGGAAACCAGAAGCCCCCTTTTCAGCAACCATTTGGCGAGTTTCATTCTGCTCATCAGCTGTGAGAATTACAATTGGTATCGTTGTAAGCCCCTGACTTTCTTCATATGCACGGATTTCATCCATGGCATCGGCGCCATCCATTATCGGCATTTGAAGATCCATCAGTATAAAATCAAAAGAATCGCTGGAAAGTCTTTCGTGAAAGAGTGATACAGCTTCTGATCCGTTATTGGCGCGTGTGACCCGATGGCCTGCTTTTTCCAGTATGGTCCGCGCAAGCATCGCATTGATATCATTGTCTTCAGCCAACAGAATATTCTTGGATTTATCATTCTTCTTGATCTGTTTTGACCACTTCTCCGCGCTCGAAAGTTGACGGTCATCCTGAGCCCCAAAAGCTTTTCCATTTATCAGATTGAGGAGAGATGCACTTCGAATTGGCTTTATCAAATAACCGGCAAACCCAGAGTTAAGAAACGATTTTAGGCTGTTCCTTTCTTCCGGCCGCAACAAGATAATTCTTTGCGTTTGTTCTCCAAATGATTTTTCCAAACGAGCATTGGCTTGGTCTGGAATAGGGACATCCTGGTCAATGAGAATGTAGTCATAATTCGTGCTTTGGTCTGAGGTGGTTATCGAAGTGATACTTTCCAGCACATCACACTTTCCCCCATTCTCTTTTACATAATTCGCTATGGAATAGGAAACACCAGCATCTGAACTGATCAGCAATACGCTTTTATCTTTGGCGCTTTTCTCACAGATTGCCAATTCAATGACTTTTGGGGGAAACTGAAATGCAAAAACTGAGCCCTTTCCCAATGTACTACGCAGAGAAATTGATCCACCCATTTCATGAATGATATGTTTCGATATCGCCAATCCCAATCCAGCACCGCCATGCTGACGTGTACTTTTGGAATCAGCCTGTGCGAATTCACCAAACACGAGTTCTTGATCTTTTTCGGCAATACCCGGTCCTGTATCCTGAATTTCAAATTGCAGTGTCTGTTGCAAGCCATCTGAATTCTCCGAAGCACTGGCTTTTAAACGAACGTGGACCCCGCCGCTCTCGGTAAACTTGATCGCATTTCCAATCAAATTGATAAGCACCTGGCGTAGTCTTCCACCGTCTGTCTCTACAATTTCGGGCACATTTGACGACGTGTGTGAGGATATGGAAATTCCCTTTGCGTGTGCCCGACCCGACAGAAGTTCGCATACTTCTTCTACCAATTTTGCCGGATTAATCGCAGTAGCCCGTATTTCCAGCTTCCCGGCCTCAACCAGGGTCATATCAAGAATGTCTTCAATTAAAGTCAGTAACGCAACACCAGAATCGTGCGTCGCACTTACATAACTGCGTTGTTCCAGCGTGAGCTCTGTATCAGCCAGTAAGCCAGACATTCCCAAAATTCCGTTTAGCGGCGTCCGCATTTCATGACTGACATTTGCCAAAAACCGGGTCTTCGCCTCACTGGCTGCTTCAGCTTTCGTCCGGGCATTTCGCAATTCAATCTCAACCTGTTTTTGGCGCGTTATATCGCGCGCGACAGTTCTGATAACACTCTGGTCGGTCAGATCGTTGCGGGTTGGAAGGTCAATCCAGGCGAGCCATTTTTCACCGTCTGGCGTATTTATATGAACCACCTCTACCTGATTTGTTGGGCGTTTGAGGTTATCTACCAGGTTGAAATGTGGGATGTCAGTAATCTGTTGCCCAATTATGTGAGCCTCTTCCAACTGTAGAAACTCCAGGAATGCAAGATTTACATGGGTAATTTTTCCATCCGGCATCCGATCAAGCGTCATGTCGCCAAAGGCTTCAGCGAGCGCACGATAGCGCTCTTCACGCTCACGCTGTTCCCACATTTTATCTTGCAGCTTTTCCAACTGTCCACGCAAACTGGCTTCTTCTGTTGTATCAGGTGTTTCTGCCACTTGCTCATTGCCGCGAAAAACAATCACTGCCAAAAGGCATAAGCTTGATATCGCTGCGCTGGTAAAGCCCAGATATGACAATGGAAGCAAAAGCGCCTGAAGGCTGACCATTAGCGGAACCATAACAATCAGGGAGGCCATAAATAGGTTTTTGGATGCCCTTCTTGCTCGCATCCCATCGCGCAAGCCAAAGAAAGCCGATGCTTCCTTTGCCTGGATATCCTGTGATGGCTCGTTGAGTATTACCGTTTGCGGACCTTCGATCTTTGGCGTTTCACTGACGTAAGACACCAATTCATTTACAGAATTATGATCGCTAGCAGCAGATCGCTTTATCTGCTTGCGTTGGATATTGCTAATAAGGGCCCAGCTGTCTGATTTTTGATTCTCAAGTTTCATAAGTGCAAATAGTCCGTGGGATATTGACCCAGTTAGCAGCTAAAAACAGCTCCTACTTAAAGCATGATAAGATTGAAAAACTCTTTCAAATCAGAGTTAACAGCAAATGCTCATGCCGATATTCCTCACTATTTCAAGGCTAAAATATAAAGGTATAACCCGGGGAGACTTAGATGATTTTCCCGCATGTTCAGGATCAGGTCCTATGCGGCTAAAGCAAGCCGTTCTCCTGCATTACGATAAGCAATTGCTTCTGCTATATGAATCCTTCCCACCGCCTCTACACCTTCGAGATCAGCAATGGTTCGAGAAACTTTTAATATCCGATAGTAAGCACGCGCCGAAAATTTGAGCGTCTCAGCTGCCTCACGCAAAAGTGCCTCTCCGGATGCATCCGGGCAAGCAATCGTTTCAATAATATTTGCACCTGCCGTAGCGTTGGTTGGATAAGAAAGTTGCATTTCTTCAAAACGCTGCTGTTGGACCATTCTTGCTTTTAGGACGCGTTCTGCAACTACAGATGAGGCTTCGCTACGGGAACTGCCAATCATGTCCACCGCACTGACAGCAGGCACTTCTACACGCAGATCAATCCGGTCCATCATGGGTCCTGAGATCCGCCCTTGATAGTCACTTGCGCACCGCTCACCACGTCGACAAGAGTGCCCAGCCTCACCTGCCATGCCGCAGCGACAGGGGTTCATCGCCGCAATGAGCTGTATACGCGAAGGATAGGTAACCCGGTGATTTGCTCTAGCAATAGAGGTTTCACCTGCTTCAAGCGGTTGTCTCAAAGAATCAAGAACTTGCGGCGTAAATTCCGGAAACTCATCCAGAAATAAAACTCCATTATGCGCAAGCGATACCTCACCTGGTTTTGCCCGAGCACCACCACCTACCATTGCCGCCATTGAGGCCGAATGATGTGGACTGCGAAAGGGACGTTGCGCAGTCAACTTGCCGTCAGCCAATTCACCGGCAATGGACGATACCATCGATACTTCCAAAAGTTCCTTTGCTGACAGCGGTGGGAGAATGCCAGGAAGACGGCTGGCAAGCATGGACTTACCGGATCCAGGCGGGCCTATCATCAGCAGGTTATGCCCGCCGGCAGCAGCGATTTCGAGTGCGCGCTTTGCTGTCTCCTGTCCTTTGATATCTGCTAAATCATAAAGAATATCCGGTTTGCTTGAAATTGCCGCCTTTGGTCTTGAAAGAACCTGTGTCCCGCGAAAGTGATTAGCCAGTGCAATCAGGCTAGAAGGGGCCAGAATATCCATTTCCCGGTCAGCCCAGGCGGCTTCACTTCCACTTTTCTGCGGACAGATCAGTCCTTTTCCAAGCCCGTTAGCCCCAATAGCAGCAGGAAGTGCTCCAGTTACTTTCGAAATACTTCCATCCAATGACAATTCACCGATGACGACATAGTCAGCCAACATGTCTGCGGGAACTGCACCAAGTCCTGCCATCAAACCAAGCGCTATCGGCAGGTCATAATGGCTGCCTTCTTTGGGTAAATCCGCAGGCGCAAGATTAACGGTGATGCGCTTGGGCGGTAGCGATAGTCCAGAAGCATGAAGCGCGGCGTAAACTCTTTCACGACTTTCTGCTACTGCCTTGTCTGGAAGACCAACGATTGAAAAGTTCATCTTTCCGGGCGCGATCATGACCTGAACATCAACCGGCAATGCTTCTACGCCCTGAAAAGCAACTGTTTGTACCCGCGAAATCATCCTGCGCTCCTTTGGAAACAGAATATAGTCCTATCCGAGGTTGTCAAGAACAAAAAGTGAACAATCTGATCGCAAAAAGTTGCAATGCATTTGATATGCAAACCATGTCCATAGTTCGAGAAATTTTCTGCGCTACTGATTAGCGGTTTTCGTATTCTCAAACGCAGAATTGACAAACCTCTTGCGAGGCACTTAATCGGTACGACAAGAACCCCGGGTGCATATTTGAAATTCTTCGAAGGCATAAGACAGGATTTTCTTTCCACACGCACAATGGAAGATCTACCAGATCGCGTGCGTGAAACACTGCGACGGCGTGAATGGATCAACGAGATCGTAGTACGCGTTATTCAGCTCACTATCGTAGTGATGTTCTTGATATTGTATTCCCTCTCAACCAAGACCAGTCAGGGTGCTGATTTCCAACCGGTACCCTATGTGCTCGGCGCCTATGTGATCTTGTCGATCATCGGCCTACTATGGTCGATCCGCTCACCCCTGCCAAACTGGGCGGTGTATTGTTCAATTCTGTTTGATTTCATGCTTCTTTATACGCTTCTGGTAAGTTTCCACTATCAGTATGAGCAACCCGCTTCGTTTATCTTGAAAACCCCAACACTCCTGTATGTTTTTATTTTCATAGCCTTGCGAGCGCTACGTCTGGAATGGAAATTTGTGGCAGCTTCCGGCTTGGTGGCAGCGGCAGGGTGGCTGACGATTGTCCTATATGTAATCAAATTTGATCTGAATAATCCAATGATCACCCGTTCCTATGTGGATTATTTGACATCGAATTCGATCCTGATCGGCGCTGAGATTGACAAGATCATTTCGATACTGGCTGTAACCGGCATTCTGGCGCTGGTTGTTAATTCCTCAAGTAATCTGCTGGTTACAGCGGTAACAGAGCAATCCGCAGCGAGGGATTTCTCAAGGTTCTTCGACAAGCAGATTGCTGAAGGGATCCGCTCCAGTGGTGGAAAACTTGCAGCAGGTCAGGGTGAGCGGCGCACAATGGCTATCATCAACATTGATATCCGCGGGTTCACAACCATCACGGCAAACCGCGAGGCATCCGAAATTATGCAGATGCTGTCTGATTATCAAAGCCGTGTCGTTCCAATATTACAAAAGCATGGAGCAGTGATCGACAAATTTATGGGCGATGGCATCATGGCGACAGTTGGCGCTGAGGAGAATGTTAAAAACTTTGCCCGCGTTTCCCTGGAAGCCGTTGAGGAAATCTTGCGGGATTCAGAAAACTGGCAGAGTAAATCGCGCCTGCTTGCTTCCGCCGGGCCGCTAAAAATCGGCATAGGCGTTGCAGCCGGCACAGTTGCTTTCGGTGCCGTTGGCCAAAATGACAGGCTGGAAATGACGGTCATCGGAGCACCAGTAAATACATCTGCCAAACTTGAGAAACACAATAAGGTACTGGGCACCCGTTGCATTGTGCAACGCGAGATTTGGCAACAGGCCGTGCAGAACGGATATACTGGAAGCCTAACAGCAGAGTTTCAATCTTCCAACATAGAGGGTATTGAAGAGCCTCAAGAAATTGCAGTTTTAAGTTTGCCGATACAATGACCACGTTCCCTTCCCTTTCCAGTACCGGCCTTGGTATTCCAATTTCCAGAACCCGTGAACTTGCAAATGAAGTTATGGGTACACCTGGCGTAATTCCACTGTGGTTTGGTGAACCGGATCTTCCAACACCTCAGTTTATTTGTGATGCAGCGCAAACCTCAATGAAGGCAGGAAATACATTTTATACAGAAGGACTTGGCAAATCCTATCTGCGTGAAGCAATTGCAACCTATATGACCGGACTATACGATAAACCGATGGCTGGCGACCGTATCGCCGTTACTGTTTCAGGTACCAATGCGCTCAACCTGGCGTTTCAATTATTGCTCGAGGCAGGAGATAAAGTTGTCACAACGCTTCCGTCATTTCCTACCCTATTGAACGTTCCCAAACTTCAATATGCAGAACTAGAAACAGTTTCACTGCGACCAACCGACAATGGGTGGACACTGGATCTTGATTTATTGCTGGCAACATTATCCGATGCAAAGATATTGCTCTTAAACTCGCCTAATAATCCAACTGGCTGGGTTCTGGAACATGATGATATGCAGACGATTCTGGATACCTGCCGTAAAACCGGAACCTGGATTGTTTCTGACGAAGTCTATGCCCGCATCGTTTATGACGGGAAGGCAGCACCATCATTCGCCGACATTGCAGAGCCGGAAGATCGGTTGTTGATCGTGAACAGTTTTTCTAAGGCCTGGGCAATGACCGGATGGCGTCTTGGTTGGCTAACGTTACCGATGGAACTAATACCTGTTTGTGAAAAGCTGATGGAATTTTCAATGTCCTGCGCCCCGGAATTTGTCCAGGCAGGCGGTGCCCGAGCGATTGCAGATGGCGAGAATTTTATCGCAGAGCAGATCGATCGATACCGGCAGGGTCGGGATATTTCAATTGCTCGCCTATCTGCAATGGAGCAGATCAGTTGCGTTCCCCCCCAAGCGGCATTTTATGCCCATTTTCAAATTGAGGGGGTAACCGACAATATCGAGTTTGCAAAAAAACTTGCAACAGAAGGAGGCGTCGGCCTGGCACCCGGCACCACCTTTGACCCGGCTATGGAAGACTGGTTTCGCCTGTGCTTTGCAAAGGATGGCGATCTGTTACACCAGGCATTTGATCTTTTAGAGGCTTTCATTCGAAAGAATTAAACAACAGCCTTTTTGATGCTGACAAGCAAGTTACGCTTTCAAATCAGCCCTAAAACAGCTTGAACCCTTTTTTCGGAGGCTCTTTATCCGGGTGCGGTCCCGGATCATCTGGTCTGCGATCCAGCGGAAACTGTACCTGATTATCCCTAAATGAATCAGTCTTATCATCGTCAGACTTTGCTTCGCCCTGTTGCGTTGCGATCATACCGGTTGCAGCGCTTACAACCGCATCTTTTCCATCTTCGGTTTCAGCCTCATCACCCTTGGATACATCGGAAGTGTTTTCATCCGCACTATCAGACGCCAATGCAGATTCCATGTTATCATTGGCTGAATTTGGCAAGGATTTTACATCGCTTGCATCAGCGTCGGGTTCCTTGTCATCTGAATCTTTAGAAGACGTTTCAGAACTGTCTTTCATTTCAGTTCTTTCCTGCATGGATTCTTCTGAATTTGTATCTGTTGGTTTATCATCAGCTTTTTTTGCTTCGCTACCCGCATCAGAAATCACAACTGCTTCTACGACATCTGCCTCTTTCGGCGCTTCTGCTAGTCCTGCCTCTGGAACAACTTCTTCCTCTTCCGTCATAGAATTTGCAGCAGCACCAGCACCAGCCGTCGCCGCAGCGATAGCAATAGGTGAAACAGGCGCTTTGGCCTCTTCATGCAATTGCTCAAGCGTCAAAACCGGCACAGTTTCTTCACCCAACTGAGCAACGGGCACTTTCCATTCAAAGGCGTCGATTTCACCGGTGACAGGAGAAAGTGGCAACCATTCTTCTGAAACGTGGCCATCAGCAGTCCAAGCCTCATCGGCTGGCGCCCGTACTGCGCGTGATAACCAGTCACGCATCCGACCTTGGTCGCCATGTTGTCCTTCTTCGATATCTGCCATCAACAGACAGGCACGCTCTGTCGGTCTTGTAGTCAAAACCGGCTCAAGTGCTGAACGGGCTTCATCCCAGTCCTTTGCATCAATTGCAGCAACGGCAACAGCAAGATTACCTTCAGAATTATTGGCTCTCAGCCCTGCAAGTTTCTTTGCACGCTTCAAGCGATCAATCACCGAGTCACCGCTTCGAATATGCATATACGCATCCGCAATTTCTGGGTGCGAAGAAAGTTTCCAGGTCGCTTCCAAGATTTTTGCACCAGAACGAATGTCGCCGAGCCGCGACGCTGATCTTGCATACGCGGTTGCCGCCGGCACAAAATCCTTTGCAAGCTTATGAGCTTCCTTGGCGTGCTTACGAGCTGCTTCCGGGTGGGCTTGCTCTTCTGAAATCGCCTTAGCGGTCAACAAAACTGCACGATGACGCTTAGCCTTGTCCCTTTCAATAAGACCGGCTGCACGGTTAGCTTCCAGAGTTTGAATTGCCGCATCCCAATCCTTGTCAACCGCCTGATATCGCAGTTTTGCGTTTCCTGCCCAGGGAAGCGAAGGTGCGCCCTTTACAGCCTCTTCCGCGTAGTGGCGTGCTGCTTCTGGTTCTCCCTGACGTTCAGCTTCTAAAAACAGTCCGCGTAGAGCAACCATCCGCGTATTGTCATCCTCCAGCATTGCTTGAAAGTTTTGCCGGGCCGCATCGCGGTTCCCTTCCAAAATCGCGGTTTGCGTTCCCAAAAGCGCTACCAACGGTTCGTTCTTCAATAACTTGCTGCTTTCCTTTGAAAACTGCCGCGCTGAATCCACATCACCCGAACTTGCCGCAATCAAGCCCTGAGACAAAGCCCGGAAGCCTTTTTCGCGGCGGCGGTTTTCAAAGAATTTTGACAAAAGACTCGGCATGGAAAACATACCGCGCAGAAAACCTGTAACCAGCATGATCAAGGACATCAAACCAATCAACAATGCAATGGCAAGCGTAAGCGGGATGCCAACCTCTTCACCGGGACGACCAAGCTGCTCTGCAAGCCAGTCCCATTTCAAAAATAGCGTTCCTGGATTATCTGCAACCCAGGCGAACAAGAGCCCAAGGGCTAAAACCACCAGAAGAAAGAAGAAAAAACGTAACATGAAACTTTCCTTTGTGGTTTATCCAGCTTCCGAGACAAGCTTGGTGGTAAGAGTATTGTAAAGCGCAAATGCCTCTATCCGCCGGTCAAGCGCGCCTACCCAGTCTACACCCTGAGTTTTGACTTCGTCGGGTAAGGTTTCCCATTCAGCTTTCGCCGCACCCAGATCACCCGCCTCAAGTTTTGCCTTTACGCGGGAAAGAACTGCTGATGCATCTGTTCCATCACGTGGGCCTGATGAACGGAATGTAATTAATCCAAGGGCATTTGACATGAGTTTATCAGTCAGACTTGCGCCTTCTGGCGTTTGGTGACTTCCATCGACCGCTTGCATCAACGTTTCCAGGCCTGAGACCAATTCGGCCACACCTGGCACACCTTGTTTGGCAAGGGTCTTTAGTCGCTCTGTTTCATCGGTCGCGCCGGTTAAAGCTTCAATTGAAGAAACCGGCAAAGCAAGAGAATCGTTGTTTTGAAGCGCCGTTCCAAGTGCGGCTACAGCGACAGATTTCGCAACGCTTTCACTTGCCTTGACTGATGAAACCTGTTCGCTCAATGCGGCACTGCTTTCACCCAACGCCGTGACCGTCCCTGCAATTGCCATTACTTGTTCACCAAGCTCGGCCACCGTGCCAGATAGCGCCTCGCCTGCTTGCTGATTGCCGGTAATTGTTTCCTGTAATCCAGAAATTGTTTCTTTTGTTTCGGCAAGTCCGGTCTCTAGCGGTTGCAAGTCAATAGCTTCAGCCTGGCCAAGCGCTTTCACCCCTTCTTCTACGGAAGTAATCCGACTTGCCAGTTCATCACTGGGAGCTGACGCTTCCAGTTTGGCAAGCCTTGTACCCAGCGCTGCCACAAGTGCCATGGCTTCTTCCGGCGTATTTGCCTGAGAAACCTCATTTTGAATTTGGGCAGCACCCTCCAATTCATTCAAGCGGGTTTCAAGAACTGCAAGGCGCTCTAAAGCGACCGGGTCAACCGCAGCGTCCCTCGTCTCTCCACCAGCGGCACCTGATGCAGATATTTCTTCAAGCCTGGTCTCTAGCGAGCTGATCTGGTTCGTGATGCCGGACAGATCAACAGCAGCGGAAGGAGCCTCAGCAGTACTTATATTTTCAACCTGTTCACGAAGTGCTGCAATCTGAGCGGAATTTTCGGAATTCTCGTTCGATTGCGATCCACCATAAAGCACCCCAAGGAATGGGATGTCGCGCGCATTTTCCATTTGTCCTATGCCACCAAGAACAAGAACAGAGGCTACAGCACCCATCAGACCGGATACCAGTCCGCCGCCACCAGATTTTTGCGGAGGTGGCGATTTAACTGTAGATGGTTTTGGTGTTTCTGATGCTTTTGCGGCTGGCTTGTTAGAAGAAGCAGAGGGCTTTTCTGCTGTTTTACTTGCTGTCGAACCAGTAGTTGATGAGGTTGCGGTTGCCGGCTTTTTATCCGTTGATGCTTCACTTTTTGCCGCAGTTGAATTCGACGAAGTTTTATCTGCCTCAGAAGCGGCACTTCCCGCCGTACTAGCACTGGATGCAGCTTGACCAGAACGTCCAAATGTCGGCGTGGACGCTGGCTTAGCACCAGAACTCTTGCCCGCATCACTTGCCTTACCATCTGCTGTAGGTGTCTTTTCTGTCTTACCTGCTGGTTCAGTCTTTGCAGAAATTGTGGAAGACGCAGCTTTCGGTGTATTAGCAGCGCTTGTCTCAGCGCCTTGTTTGCCTTCTGTCTCCTTGGAAACCTCTGTGGCCTTAAGATCAATCGTTGGCGCTTTTCGAGTGCGCCTGGCTGTTGTTTTTCGAGTACTCGAACCTGTATTTTTAGGTCTGGAGGCCATCTTCTCTTCCCGTTTCAGTTCCGATGCCAGAATGTGCCCAATTATATGCAGACAGAGCTTATCTTACGCAAGGGAAAGTTTATTAACCCGATCGATCATTGAAAATTCGTTCGGTTGATTAGCAACATACACGTTGCGCCATGGATAACTCAACACTCCTTGTGCAGCATTTTTTGAAATTGCTACCAAATTCATTGCCACGAAAATTTCATTACCACCAAATTTCTGTAGCTCTTGGGCAAAATGCTTTCCGCTCAACATCGAGTAAACAAAAGCATATTCCGGGATATGTTTCCCAAATCCATCAGAAATTTCCTTTTGGTCTGGCGAAATCTCCTGATGATTATAGATTTCGCAAAGTGTCAGGGTAATGGCCGCCGGTATTAACGCTGACTGCAAATCAAAAGCCCGCTTGGCGGTTGTTGGATAGAGCAAGCAGTGACCATAATACTTTGGTTCGGAGTTAATCTGCTCTGCCAGCTTAGCCCCGCCCCCATTTGCACTCAGAACTCGAGTAAATCCCATCCTGCGGGCCAGCTCAGCGGTTTTTTCTCCTACACACAGGGCGAAATTACTTGCCTTTGAAGGCTCAAACCCTCGTTGAGCAAAAATTTCTACAGCATTTCTGCTCGTAAAAACCACCCCATCAAATGACCCTTCGGGGATTTGCAAACCGGTATCGACAACTTCGAAAAACGGCATAAGAACCGGCTCAAGCCCTGCTGCTATGAGATTTTGTGCTGTATCCTGCGCACTTTTTCTTTCTCGCGTAACAAGAATGCGCGTAGCAGTCATGACCAGCCTACAAAAAACGCCTCACCCGCCTGCTGCTTCAACATCCGACCCATTTCGTATCCAAGTTCAGCGGCATCGGTAACGGTTCCATCCAGATGATCTTCATGCGCTTCACTACCATCTGGCTTCAAAATAATACCATGCAGATGAAGTTTGTCTCCATCAAGCGTTGCGTGAGCGCCTATTGGTGTTCGGCAAGATCCGTCCAGTTCTTCCAAAAATGCCCGTTCACAGACAAGTGCAATCTCAGTCTCACGATTATTTAGAGGTTCTAAAAGTTCAAGCGCGCGAGAATTCCGAAGACTGGCTTCAATCGTAATTGCACCCTGCCCCGGAGCTGGCGGAAAATCTTCAAGCGGCAGTTCGCTGCTGATTGCATCCGCCATGCCTAAACGGATTAGCCCGGCGGACGCAAGGATGGTTGCATCTGCAACCCCCTGTTTCAATTTATCAAGCCGCGTACCGACATTACCGCGATACATGGTCATTTCCAGATCAGGACGCTTACGCCACATCAATGCACGACGGCGTAAAGAGGCTGATCCCATTACAGCCCCTTTGGGCAATTGATCAAATGCATCTACCTTATTTGAAATGAATGCATCCGTAACGTTTTCGCGCGGTGGATAGCAGACCAATGCAAGGCCTTCTGGCAGTTTGGTGGGCATATCCTTTGCAGAATGGACAGCAATATCAATCTCGCCTGAAGAGAGCTTTTCCTCAATTTCCAGCGTGAAAAGTCCTTTGCCTCCGATTTCAGAAAGCGCAATATTTTCTTTCTGGCTCCGATCCCCGGCTGTTGAAATGACGTCTATTGCCACTTCGATGCCTGAGTGGGTGGCCTGCAACAGGGATTTAATGTATTCCGCTTGAACAAGGGCCAGTTTACTGCCTCGTGTACCAATGCGGATTGTCTTATCTGTCATGTGTAATTAACACTTATTATCGTTGAAATTTAATCATAAAATCGTACCCTCAACAGTCTTACATGACAATGCAAAAATCACCTCGCGTTCTCGGCATAGAAACAAGTTGCGATGAAACAGCCGCAGCAATTGTCACGCGCGATCGTGATGGTGAGCCGGAAATTTTGTCAAACGTAGTATTGAGCCAGATTGAGAAACATGCGGAATTTGGTGGTGTGGTACCAGAACTTGCGGCACGAGCTCATGTCGCCACTCTGGATAAAATTGTCAATACGGCACTGCAAGAGGCTCAATGCAGTCTTGATGAAATTGACTGTATCGCTGCGACCGCGGGGCCAGGGCTGGTTGGGGGATTGATGGTAGGCGTGATGACCGCAAAGGCGATATCCGCCAGCCGCAAAATCCCATTTCTTGGCATTAATCATCTGGAAGGTCATGCACTCACTGCGCGGCTGACAGATAATATTCCCTATCCCTACCTTCTGCTTCTGGTCTCAGGTGGTCATAGCCAGATCTTACGCGTCGACGGATTGGGCAAATACACAAGACTTGCAACCACCATTGATGATGCGGTGGGCGAGACCTTTGACAAAACCGCAAAACTTTTAGGCCTTGGGTTTCCAGGTGGCCCCAAAGTTGAACAGGCTGCACAAAACGGTGACAAGCACCGGTTTAAATTTCCAAAACCATTGCAGGGTAAGGATACACTTAATCTTTCCCTTTCCGGATTGAAAACCGCAGTCCGAAATCAGGCTGAAAAGCTTGAACCTCTGAGCGAGACAGACATTTCCGATTTATGCGCCTCCATGCAGCACACAATCGCACAGCTTCTGGCTGAGCGGTGCGCGCGCGCAATTGCCCAATATGGTGCAAGCATTGATACACTTGTTGTGGCAGGCGGTGTTGCGGCAAATTGTGAAATCCGCTCTGCACTGGAAGACGTATGCAAGAGTGCGAGATTTACCCTCATTGCACCGCCGCTTGATTTATGTGGAGATAATGCTGCTATGATCGCCTGGGCAGGACTGGAACGCTTTGAACGCGGAGAAACATCATCGCTTGATGTAGCCCCCCGTTCCCGTTGGCCGCTCGATGAGGATGCTGCAAGCATGGTCGGTTCCGGCCGTAAGGGAGTAAAAGTATAAGCATGGCAAAAGTCGCAATCCTTGGAGCAGGGGCATGGGGATCAGCTCTAGCCTGTATCGCGGTTCGCGCCGGACATCGGGTATCAATCTGGGGCCGCTCTGCGCAGGTTCTCGATGAGATCAATACAGCGCACACAAACCGCAATTATCTTGGCAAACTGATGCTGGAAGAAGCCATCAGTGCAACAGCTGACCTAGGCGCTGCTGTCAGGGATGCATCAATTATCCTGCTTTCGGTCCCCACCCAGACACTGGCAGAAAATCTCAAGGCCCTAGAGACAATTGCACCAGACACGGTCCTTGTGCCGACCTGCAAGGGGATCGACCGCTCAACCGGAATGCTGCCCTGCCAATTGGTTTCGCAGACCTTTCCGCAGAACCCGGTTGCAGCACTCTCCGGTCCAAGTTTTGCTACCGACGTTGTTTCCAACCTACCTACTGCTGTAACCATTGCAAGCAGTACACAAGGAATTGCAGAAGAACTCTGTCGCGCACTTTCCACCGATACATTCCGTTGTTACGCCAATCATGATGTGACAGGGGTTGAACTGGGTGGAGCGCTGAAGAACGTCCTTGCTCTGGCCGTGGGTGCCGCACGCGGGATGCAGCTTGGTGCAAGTGCTGAAGCCGCTCTCATCGCGCGCGGATTTTCCGAAATCAACCGGCTGGCAATGACGCTTGGTGCAAAGGCAGATACTTTGACCGGGCTTTCTGGCCTGGGTGATCTGGTGCTTACCTGTTCAAGCGAGCAATCGCGCAACTTCACCTATGGTATGGCGATGGGACGCGGTGATAGCTTGAAAGGTTTGAAACTTGCCGAAGGTGCTTTTACCGCCGGTGTTGCCCTGGAGCTTGCCGCACAGCAAAAGATCGACACACCGATCACGCGGGCCATTGTTAATGTCCTGCAAAACAATTTAACTGCACGCGAAGCAGTCCACGCCCTCTTGACGCGACCGCTAAAGCGCGAGACGTAAGCATAAAGTCTACCGGAGAAAACTAATGCAATACTGGCTGTTTAAATCTGAACCCTTCAAATGGTCCTGGGACCAGCAAAAGGCCAAGGGTGATGTGGGTGAAGAATGGGACGGTATTCGCAATTATCAGGCGCGCAACAATATGCGAGCAATGAAAATCGGCGATCGAGGCTTTTTCTATCATTCCAATGAGGGATTGGACGTGGTCGGGATTATAGAAATTTCCGCCGAAAGCGCACCGGACTCCACTACCGATGATGAAAGATGGGATTGCGTCCATGTGCGTGCACTGGTTGATATGCCACAATCGGTCACGTTAAAGGCGGTAAAAGCTAATCCCAAACTTGCAGAAATGTCGCTGGTTACTTCCATGCGCCTTTCTGTGCAACCGGTTACGCAAGCCGAATGGATCGAAGTCTGTCGCATGGGTGGACTGGATGGAACAACGTTGAGCGTGTTGTAAATTTCCGCATAAAGAACAGATTCCTGATTACTTGGTTCACAATAGTTGCTAGCGTTTCTTTCTCGGAAATCCTAACTGAATTTAAAAAACTGCTTGAGCGAATCGTATTGCTCGGAGAAAGTTGCTGGATGGCTACTTTCCTCTCCAATCAGACTGCCCGCCATGTTATCCTGCATTTACAGGGACTGACCCATTCTCCACATCTGGCATTCGGGCGGGATGGGCTTGCCGAACTCATCCATCAGCTTGGCTTTGTACAGATGGATTCCATTCCATGGGTTGAGCGCGCACACCATATGATCCTGTTTGCGCGCAACCAGACCTACCGCACAAAACATCTGCAACGATTACATGAAAAAGAGCGAGGACTGTTTGAAAACTGGACCCATGACGCCTCGCTTATCCCATGTGCTTTCTGGCCTTATTGGAAACATAAATTCACCCGCGAAGAGACCCGAATGCGCGAAGGGTTCACCCGTTGGCAGGGCGAAGGGTTTATGGATCAGATCACATCACTAAAAAAACGGATTGAAGAAAACGGGATAATCCGGGCGCGTGATCTGGAAAAACCCAAGGGCACCAAACTGGAAATGTGGCAATGGCATGATGGCAAGGCTGCACTGGAATTTTTATGGCGTACCGGGCAATTGGCTGTTCCCAGACGTGAAGGATTTCAAAAAACCTATGATCTGTGTCACCGGGTAATTCATGATGATCACTATGACAAAACTGTCTCGGATGATGAATTTGTCGATTGGGCTTGCCGGTCCGCACTGGACCGTCTTGGTTTTGGTACGCCCGGCGATATCGCCCGGTACTGGGATTTGCTTTCAATAGAGGAGGTCAAGACCTGGCTTGAGGAACACGGCAGGCAGGAAGCGAAACTGATCGCCGTAGAGCCGGTTGGAAAAACTAACCCAAGAGAGGTTTTTGCCCGCCTTGATATCGAGCAAGTGGTTGAACAAATACCCAAATTACCCGATCGTATTCGCGCGCTTTCACCATTTGATCCAGTAATCCGCGACCGCAAACGGCTTAAGTGGTTATTTGGATTTGACTACTCAATTGAGATTTATGTGCCACCAGAGAAGCGTAAATTCGGTTATTATATCTTTCCGCTTTTAGAGCGTGATAAATTGATCGGGCGCGTTGACATGCAGGCGAAACGCGCTGATGGCGTACTCCATGTTTCAAAACTCTGGCTGGAGCCGAAACAAAAATGGTCGGCCACGCGTGATGAGAAATTCAAGGCAGAACTTATCCGCCAGGCACGCCTTTGCAACGTAAAGTCAGTTGATTGGAACTTCGATCGGTTGCAAACTGCCTGACACAGAAAGACTTGTAGGTGGAGGCAGGCATGGATTTTTCAGGAATCAATTATATCGCAATTGTGCTGGCAGCTATTGCCGGTATGGTCTCAGGTGCAATCTGGTATGGCGTCTTTGCTAAACCATGGATGAGGGCTGTTGGAATTAAAGAGCAACCTGAACCTAATCCCAAAATCTATATTGTTGCGCTAATTGCGCAGTTTGTGATTGCCTATCTAATGGCAGGCATGATCGGCCACCTGGGTGTTTTCAGTCTATCAAGCGGGCTAATCACCGCTTTTTTCTGCTGGCTTGGATTTTGTGTAGCGCCCATGGCGGTCAATCATCGGTTTCAGGACAAAGGTTGGGATTTAACAATGATTGATGGCGGCTATTGGCTTGTGGTCTTTTTGTTGCAGGGCGCAATACTTGGCTGGATGGGAGTTTAACTCGCCAGCCCAACAAACATTGCACCCAATGCCACAATGTGGATCAACATGATTGCGCGGTCATTCCATAATGCGCCGACGATAAACCAACCGATAAGGCCTACCAGAAACAGATAAATATTTAGCGGCGTCATTCCGAACGCAGTCGCGGTATAACCAAAAACCTGGATGATTGATGCAACCCACTTAATAACGAATACGAATTTCTCTTTATTCGCAAACGGAAAAGGTATTGAATTTGCAACCATCGAAACGAGTCCTTGTTGTCGTGCTTTTTGGGAGGTTGTGTAATTTCTGTAATTTTGAAGCAGTTCTTTACCGTTTCCCCGGAGCCCACCCCGGGTAAACGCGCCTTTTGCTGCAATTAGCGTCCTGCAATCCAGCCCCAAAATTCTTTAAGAGCCTTTGCACGCTCTATCGGGGCCTGTTTCATACCTTCTTCAACCCGGCGATTGAATTCTGCGGTGCCAAAAGTAGAAAAAGTAGCGGTTTCTTTGAAGTTTTTTGCCTTGGGAGTGGACATTGGAAGGTTCCTTTCATCTTGTTGATTAGAAGATAAGCCTCCAGCCCAAAATCAACAAACGCATAATTCTTGCGCTTCACTTCAAATTATTTTAAGTGAATATAGATACTCAAATTCCATTTCAGGTGATGTAGAAAGGAAGAACATGCGCCGCATCCCACCGGTTAATGCTGTTCGTGCCTTTGAAGTAGCCTGCCGCCATAAGCAATTTCAAGCGGCAGCAGAAGAATTGGGCGTCACACCGTCAGCACTTTCCTATCAGATCCGTCAGCTTGAAGAGCACCTTGGAACCAAACTTTTCAAGCGATTGAACCGTGCGGTGGAACTAACCCGTGACGGACACCTCATCGCACCAGGCATTATTGATGGCTTTGAAAAACTTGAAAAGACCTTTGACCTACTTCATCCTGATGAGGAAGATAACACCCTGGTAATCAGCACCGGTCCGGCTTTTTCGGCAAAGTGGCTAGTACCGCGGCTCCATGCCTATCTGGAGGAAAATCCGCAAATCGATTTTCGTCTTTCCGCAAACTTGAAGCTTACCGACTTTGAACGCGATGGTGTTGATGCGGTTATTCGGTTTGGCGTTGGAAATTATCCTGAGCTTTTCGTTGAGCCGCTCTTTCAGGAAATATCCATGCCGCTTATTTCTCAACAGCTTTTTGAAGAAGCAGGCGGCAAGGCAGATGAAAGCCTTTTTAAAATGGCTAAACTCATTCACGATGAATCGCTAAAATTTGTAGATACAAATGCCTGGAGTACCTGGCTCCAGGCAATTGGGTATGACAGCGTCGATCCGGACCGGGGCGTACATTTTAATCACGCTGATCATTGTATTGAAGCAGCGGTTGACGGCGGTGGTATTGTAATGGGTCGGCTTGGCTTTGCCTTTCGCGAATTAAAGAGCGGCCGTTTAATAGCCCCTTTTGACAAAGCAATCAGCGCCAAAGGCGGTTTTTATTTCTGCTGCCCACCGGAAAATCTGGAAAATGAAAAAGTACTCCACTTCCTTGCCTGGTTGCGCGACGAGGCACAGGATCAATCAGAAGCAATTGACGCCTTTATGGAAGATAAAACCATTATTGGTGAGTGAGCCTAAACTCTAAAGCGGAATATTATCGTGTTTCTTCCAGGGGTTTTGCAGATCCTTATTTCTCAATGATGCAAATGCGCGCGCAACGCGTTTACGCGTATTGCGCGGAATGATCACATCATCGATGAAGCCCATTTCTGCTGCGACAAACGGATTTGCAAACCGGTCTTCATATTCCTGCGCACGCTGCGCGATTTTTCCGGATCATCCAATTCGGACCGATAAAGAATTTCCGTAGCACCTTTCGCACCCATCACAGCAATCTCAGCAGATGGCCATGCATAGTTAACATCCCCCCGCAAATGCTTCGATGCCATCACATCATAGGCACCACCATAAGCCTTTCGAGTAATCAGCGTCACTTTTGGAACCGTTGCTTCGCCATAGGCAAAAAGTAATTTTGCGCCATGCTTGATAACGCCACCATATTCCTGTGCTGTCCCCGGCAAAAAGCCAGGCACATCAACAAGCGTAAGAATTGGAATATTGAAACAATCGCAGAAGCGGACAAATCGTGCAGCTTTGCGTGAGGAATTGATATCCAGAACGCCTGCCAACACCAAAGGCTGATTTGCAACCACACCCACAGTTGAACCCTCAATACGAACAAAGCCGGTAATAATACTCTTGGCAAAGTCCGGTTGCAGTTCAAAAAACTCTCCCTCATCAGCGATCTTGTAAATCAATTCTTTGATGTCGTAGGGCTTGTTGGGATTATCCGGTATCAATGTATCAAGCGATGTATCAGGACGATCTATTTTATCAAAGAACGGACGGCTTGGTGGTTTTTCTCGATTGTTAAGCGGCAGGAAATCGATAAAATTACGCAAAGCGGCTAACGCTTCCACGTCATTGTCAAAAGCATCATCTGCCACGGAAGATTTGGAAGTATGGGTTTTCGCCCCACCCAGTTCTTCGGCAGTCACAATTTCATTGGTCACAGTCTTGACCACATCAGGACCAGTTACAAACATGTAAGAGGTGTCACGAACCATGAAAATAAAATCTGTCATGGCAGGCGAATAAACCGCACCTCCCGCACAGGGCCCCATAATCATAGATATTTGTGGCACTACGCCCGACGCAAGGGTGTTCATTTGAAAAACATCCGCATAACCACCCAGCGAAGCAACCCCTTCTTGAATGCGTGCGCCGCCTGAGTCATTGATGCCAATAATAGGCGCGCCGTTACGCATCGCCATGTCCATAATCTTACAGATTTTCTTGGCATGGGTTTCAGAAAGGGAGCCACCAAACACGGTAAAATCCTGGCTGTAGACGTAAACCATCCGGCCGTTAACTGTACCCCACCCGGTAATAACTCCATCACCAGGAAATTTGGTTTTCTCCATGCCAAATTCGGTACAGCGATGAGCAACGAACATGTCATATTCTTCGAAACTCCCGCTATCCAGCAATAGTTCGATACGTTCGCGTGCGGTTAGTTTTCCCTTGGCATGCTGCGCCTCAATCCGCTTTTCTCCGCCGCCAAGGCGAGCCTGTGCACGGCGGTTTTCAAGTTCTGTTAAAACATCTTGCATGTGATTCTACCTGTGCTTGAAGTCTGGTTTACGTTTTTCTGAAAATGCCGACATACCCTCTTTTTGATCTTCTGTAGCAAACAAAGAATAAAACAGGCGGCGTTCAAATCGAACACCTTCCTGAAGCGTGGTTTCAAATGCCCGATCTACCGCTTCTTTTGCAATCATCACGGATGGCTTTGAATAGGCAGATATTTCTCCTGCTACCTTAAGCGTTTCCGGCAATAAATCGGTTGCGGAAAATATTCGCGATACCAGTCCGGCACGTTCTGCTTCTTCGGCGCCCATCATCCGCCCGGTTAAAATCATATCCATTGCTTTTGATTTGCCCACAGCCCTGGTTAGCCGTTGCGAACCACCCCAACCGGGAATTACCCCAAGCTTGATTTCCGGCTGCCCGAACTTTGCATTATCAGAGGCAAAGATCATATCGCACATCATGGCAAGCTCACATCCGCCACCAAGGGCAAATCCGTTTACAGCAGCAATTTTTGGTGTCCGCATTGCAGTGAAGCTTTCCCACTCTGCCTGACGATCGGCAAGGAACATATCCATATAGGATTTTTCCTGCATTTCCTTAATATCCGCCCCGGCAATAAATGCCTTATTACCTGCACCAGTTATGACAATACACCCGATATTATCATCGTCATCAAAGGTCTTCACGTTGGATACGATACCATCCATGACATCTGAATTAACCGCATTGAGCGCGTCCGGTCGATTGATCGTAACCAAACCAATATTGCCTTGCGTTTCAGCTAAAACGACATCGCTCATCCATCCGCCCTTCCCTTATTCTCAAGCCAGGTAATGATGCCTGAAAAGTCCAAATCTTTACCGCTGTGTTCTGCGAATTCCTTATAAAGCTCGCGGGCATGCCTGCCCAGTGGCGTCGCCTGACCTGCTGCTTCTGCTGCCTGTTGGGCAAGGGTTATATCCTTGATCATCAGGGATGCTGCGAAACCCGGTTTGTACTCATTATCTGCAGGAGATTGCGGCCCGACACCTGGAACCGGACAATAGGCATTAATCGACCAGCACGAACCAGAAGATGTTGACATCACATCAAACAGCGCCTGAGGATCTAGGCCAAGTTTCTTGCCTAGAGAAAATGCTTCACTTGTCCCGATCATCGAAACTGCCAATAGCATGTTGTTGCAAATTTTTGCTGCCTGACCAGCACCGCCTTCTCCAACATGAACCTGTTTGCCACCCATTATATCCAGAAACGGGCGTGCCCTATCAACATCTGTATCGCTACCGCCAATCATAAAGGTGAGCGTTCCTGCAGCTGCCCCGGTTATCCCTCCGGAAACCGGACAATCAATCGAACCCATTCCAGCATTTTTTGCCATGTCATGGGCTTTGCGTGCGCTTTCCACATCAATAGTCGAACAATCAATCAACAACGTGCCCGGCTTGCAATTTGGAATGATCTCTTCCCAGACTGAAAGAACAATCTCGCCATTCGGTAACATCGAAATGACTGTATCTGCATCACTGACAACATCAGCAGTACCAGCACAGGTCATAATACCCTGCTCGCCTGCAGCGACTAAAATCTCCGCATTGGCATCAAAGCCAAGCACCTCATGCCCAGCTTTCACAAGATTGGCTGCCATGGGAAGCCCCATATTGCCTAACCCTATAAATCCGACCGTACTCACACGCCATCCTCCTGTAAAATCTGACCGATTGCGATGTCGCGCCCTTCCGGGTCCTGAATACCAAATTCAAGGCCACCCCAGGGCGCTTTATATAGCTCCCAATCTATCTGCGCGCCGCGTTCAATTACCTGCGCATACATGGCCTTTGCATCATCTACCCAGATAAATGCATCACATGTCTTTTCATGAATTTTCCAATTCGGCGTCAGCTTTGCATTTGCAGAAGTTAAAGACAACATGATCCTAGCATTACCGCGATAAAGGATGGCATGGTGTGTCGGTTCCCCATAGCGTTCAACGTTAAATCCGACCTTGTTCGTCCAGAAGTCAATATTAAGCTCCATGTCCCGGACTAGAAACACAGGCGCAATTCCGGTCGGGACAGCAGTCAAAACACCGTATCCTCTAGAGGCACAAGCATTTGATCTATCTGGGAGGAAGATAGCGACTCTAGGGTCGGATAACGCCATCTCGGATTACGGTCCTTATCAACGATCTGCGCCCTGGTACCCTCCAAAAAATCACCATGCGACATGGAACGATAAGTGAATCTGTATTCCAGTTCCAGCACCTCTTCAATTGAACCGGCCGCCCGCGCCAAACGAATGATTTCAATCGCACACGCAACCGACAAAGGACAATTTCTTCGCATCAGTTTAGCAGCTTTTACTGCCCAATCCTGTGTTTCTTTTTCCAAAGATTGAATAACGTTCAATGCGGTTGGCAAAACGAAATGGCGATTGATATCAGATTGCTGTTCGGCAAGCATCTCCGGCTCAATGTCTTGTGCAAATGTGTCGAGGAACGATAGATCTGCGGTATCTTCCAAAGCGTCAATGAGTTCTGCAAGATTTGCCTCAGGCACAAAAATATCGGCAACCCCGGCAAAAATACAGTCGCCTGCTTTTATACGTGCCCCGGTTGTCCCGAGATATTCGCCAATATGACCGGGGGCATGCGCAAGTAACAGACTGCCACCGACATCAGGCACCAGACCAATCGCACACTCCGGCATAGCAAAGAGCGTGTTTTCGGTGACGACCCGATGTGACCCATGGGCAGAAATACCAACACCGCCACCCATCACAATCCCATCCATAATTGCTACATAGGGTTTGGGATACTCTCTCACTTTAGCATTAATACGATATTCATCCGCCCAGAATTTACGACCATATGCATAATCACCAGCCGTTCCGGTTGCATATAATTCGGCTATATCGCCACCAGAACAAAACGATCGCGAACCTTCAGCATCAATAACCAATATGCGAACCGATGGATCATCTCGCCATGCATCCAGCGCTTCGCCAATTGCCATGCACATCTCATAGGTCATAGCATTAAGCGCATCAGGACGCGTCAGTGTAATGCGCCCAGTCGGTCCAGCTTTACGAATGTGAATGTCTTCAGTCTTGATCATGCCTCTACCAGCATTTGCCGTGAAATAATCATCCGCATAATTTCATTAGTGCCTTCCAGAATTTGATGCACCCGTAAATCACGCACGACTTTTTCAATTCCGTAATCAGCAAGATACCCATAACCGCCATGCAGTTGCAGCGCATTATTTGCAACTTCAAATGATCGGTCCGTTACCAGTCTTTTTGCCATTGCGCAGAACTTGGTGGCATCCGGCGCTTTCTGGTCCAGCTTCCATGCTGCCTGCCTCAGAAACGTCCGCGAGGCCTGCAATTCGGTTTCCATGTCTGCAAGGCGGAATTGAAGCGCCTGAAATTCCGCAATCGGCTTTCCAAAAGCCTTGCGCTCTTTCACGTAGGCAAGCGTTTTATCAAGCGCAAATTGTGCAGCCCCCAGGGCGCTGGCTGCAATATTGAGCCGACCACCATCCAGCCCGGACATTGCGTAACGAAATCCAGCCCCTTCTTCACCAAGCAAATGATCTGCCGGGATTTTGCAATCATCAAACAAGACCTGAGCCGTCGGTTGAGCGCGCCAGCCCATCTTGCGTTCGTTAGCACCAAAGGACAGACCATCAGTCGGGTTTTCCACCATTACGGCAGAAATTCCCTTTGCGCTCTCGTCACCGGAACGTACCATGACGAGGTAAAGTTCGGATGTATCACCGCCGGAAATAAAAGTCTTTCCGCCGTTCAGTTTCCAGCCATTACCATCGCGTTCAGCTTTGGTTTTCAAGGCTGCGGCGTCCGACCCCGAACCAGGCTCTGTAAGACAGTAGGAACAATATTTTTCGAGCGTCACCATTTCCGGCAACCACTTTTCCCGCTGCTCCTGGGTTCCATAGGTATCAATCATCCACGCCGTCATGTTGTGGATTGAGATGAAAGAAGCAATCGAAGGGCACGCATAAGCCAGAGCTTCGAATATCAGAGCAGCATCGAGGCGGGTCAAAGCAGAGCCGCCAATATCTTCACGAACGTAAATCCCCGCCATCCCCAATTCACCGGCAGCCCGAAGAACCTCTTTGGGGAACGCTCCCTCTTCATCCCATTTCAATGCGTGAGGCGCGATATGCTCCTGCCCGAAGGCAAATGCCATTTCATAGATTGCGGTTTGTTCTTCAGTCAGTGAGAAATCCATGGTTCAACCTGTATCTCGTTTCCGCTTTCCTGCCAATTCTACTGATGCGTCAGCATTGCCGGATTGTACCATATAGACCGTAGTATTGCCGGCTTGCCCAGTGGGCATTCCAACTCAGACCTGTCCCGATTGGTAAGTTGACCACCGTTTGCTACCAACGCTCAACGGATTGTTTCGGCCAATCGTGCATATGTCGACACCCTAGCCCATTGTTGGAATTGAAAACTCAGCCCCTTCTTTGATACCGGAAGGCCAACGGGAAGTTATTGTTTTCGTGCGTGTATAGAACTTGAATGAATCCGGGCCATGTTGATTTAAATCACCAAAGCCGGAACGCTTCCAGCCACCGAATGTGTAATAGGCAAGCGGCACCGGTATAGGCACATTAATGCCAACCATGCCGATATTTATCCGGTTTGCAAAATCGCGTGCTGTATCTCCGTCACGAGTGTATATCGCAACGCCGTTGCCATACTCATGCGACATTGCAAGATCGAGCCCTTCTTCATAAGTCTTCGCACGAACCACAGAAAGAACAGGACCAAAGATTTCTTCTTTATAAATAGACATTTCCTTGGTCACATTGTCGAACAGACAACCACCCATGAAATATCCGTTTTCATAGCCTTGCATTTTGAACTCACGGCCATCAACAGCTAGCGTTGCACCTTCTGAAACACCAGCATTAATATAACCTTTAACGCGGTTATATGCGTCTTTCGTGACAAGCGGGCCGAAGTCTGCATCATCACCAGCGGTATAAGGTGCAATCTTCAGGCTTTCCACTTTTGGGGTTAACTTCTCCATCAACCGGTCTGCGGTTTCCTCACCAATTGGCACAGCAACCGAAACTGCCATACAGCGCTCGCCGGCAGCACCGTATCCGGCTCCGATCAGCGCGTCCGCGGCCTGATCAAGATCAGCGTCAGGCATGATTATCATATGATTTTTCGCGCCACCAAAACACTGCACCCGTTTGCCGTTTGCGCAGCCACGGGTGTAGACATATTCTGCAATTGGTGTGGAACCCACGAACCCAACCGCCATAATTTCAGGATGGTCCAGAATGCCGTCCACCGCATCCTTGTCACCATGCACGACCTGCAGAATGCCATCTGGAAGACCTGCTTCCTGAAGCAATTGCGCCAGCATTACCGGAACGGATGGATCACGCTCGGAGGGTTTGAGAATAAACGCATTCCCACAAGCAATCGCCGGGCAAAATTTCCACATCGGAATCATCGCCGGAAAATTGAACGGCGTGATGCCAGCAACCACACCAAGTGGTTGGCGAACCGAATGCATATCAATGCCGGGACCTGCACCTTCGGTAAATTCACCTTTCAGCAGGTGCGGTGCGCCGATACAAAATTCTGCAACTTCAAGACCACGGATCACATCGCCTTTTGCATCCGGTATCGTCTTGCCATGCTCAGAGGAAAGCATTTCGGCAAGTTTATCCATATCCCGGTTTAAAAGATCGACAAACTTCATCATGACCCGCGCCCGCTTTTGCGGATTTTCTGCTGCCCATTTGACCTGCGCAGCTATTGCACCGTCAACCGCTGCATTTAGTTCCGCGCTGTTTGCCAACGGAGCCTGTGCCTGGACTTCACCTGTCGCCGGATTAAATACATCGGCCGTGCGGCCTGATTTACCTTCAACCAATTGGCCATTGATGAAATGATGTATGGTTCTCATGAACTCTTCCTCCAAAATCCTTTTATTGTGTTAAGCAGGTTTGAAGCCTGCGAACAAGTCAGTTCTTGCGTTCAACTATAAAGCGCGCAGCTTGACGTAAATAATCTGCTTTTGCATCAAACATGGAAAGCGCATCGAGTGCCCCTTCCAGGTGTTCATTTAGCAGTAATTTGGATTTCTCAAGCCCGTAAAGATCGACCAGCGTTCCCTTGCCGCGGTCAGCGTCTTTTCCGGTTTCTTTACCCATGGTTTGCGCATCAGAGGTCACATCCAATATGTCATCTGCAAGCTGGAAAGCAGTTCCCGTGCGCTCTCCAAATGTAAGCATGGCCATGCGCTCAGAACTACTTGCATTTCCCAGCACAGCCCCTGATTCGCAAGCACATCGCAAAAGCGCTCCGGTTTTCATGGATTGCAATAAAATAATTTCTTTTTCGCCGAGTGCTTTTTGCTCGGCTTCCAGATCAAGCATCTGTCCTCCCACCATACCGCCAAGGCCAGCATTTCGAGCATAAAGCCTGACAAGTTCAATCCGTATTGATGGATCGGGATGGGTTTCCTCCCTGGAAAGAAGATCAAAGGCAAGGGTCAGTAGTGCGTCACCAGCCAATATCGCCGTTGCCTCATCAAACACCTTGTGAGTTGTCGGCTTTCCACGGCGCAGATCATCATCATCCATTGCGGGTAAATCATCGTGTACCAAAGAGTAGCAATGGATACATTCAAGTGCTGCTGCTGCTGTTTTAGAACGGTCCAGATCAACCCCAAATAGCGCCGCGCTTTGTATCAGGAGAAACGGCCGCAATCGCTTGCCACCGTCCAGCGAGGAGTGACGCATAGCGGCCATTAATCGCTCAGGCCTTGAAATTTCAGCAGGTAAAGGTTGATCCGTCAGGATATCAACCAATGCCTTTTCTGTTTCATCAGCACATTGCTGAAGCAGGGTTGCAAATTCAATCATGACACACTTTTTTTAAGACAAGTTGCACTCCAGAAACAATGCGTCAAGCATGGTTTCGCAATTTGATCTGATCGGCTATGACAAACCAATGGCACCTGCAAAGAAAAAAACCGCTAAAAGAAAAATACCCACGATTTCCCCTCGTTGGAAACGCATCTTTTTGCGTGCTTCTTTGGTGATTATCGGTATCTTTTTTTTGCTGCCATTTGCATTGCTTCTTTTATACAAGATCGAAGCGGTGCATCCTGTTTCTACCATTATGCTGCGCGAAAGCCTTTTCGGCGCTGGAGCAAAACGTGAATGGGTTGAGTTTGAGGACGTAGCGCCGGTTCTTTATCAATCCGTCATGATGTCAGAAGACGGTCAATTTTGCAGTCATAATGGTGTGGATTGGTCTGCGCTCAATCAAGTCATCGAAGACGCCATTGACGGCGAAAAAACGCGCGGCGCAAGCACCATAACCATGCAATTGGTGAAAAACCTGTTTCTTTGGCCCGAGCGCTCCTACATTCGAAAAGGCCTGGAAGTTCCCTACGCTATGATGGCCGATATTATCTTGAGCAAACGGCGGATTATGGAAATATATTTGAACGTTGCAGAATGGGATATTGGCATTTTTGGGATCGAAAAAGCCAGCCAACATTATTTCAAGCGACCGGCTGTAAAACTAGGACCTCGCTATTCGAGCCTTTTGGCCGTTACCCTGCCAAACCCAAAGGCGCGCAACCCAGCTAAACCTTCCCGGCGCCTGACCGCACTTGCTGCAACTGTACGAAAACGGGCCCGGGCCTCCGGTGCCTATATAAAATGCCTATTGAATGAATGATAAAAAAGTTCACTACCCTATAGAAATTCCAACCAAAATATGTATAAGAGCGCCTATGACATTATGTTTATGGGCTCTCGCGGGTAGCTTACTTCGCTTTGTAGAGCCCTTTTTTCATGTATCTGGAGTTAAATTATGGCTGTTCCAAAGAGTAAAATCACGCGCATGAAACGCGGTTTCCGCCGCTCTGCAACTGCGCTGAAAGCAAAAGCTTATGTAGAAGACAAGGATTCAGGTGAATTGCGTCGTCCGCATCATATCGATCTTAAATCCGGTATGTACCGCGGCCGTCAAATTCTTGAGCCTAAAGATTCTGTCTGATACTATCTGATTGAGGAAACGGGCTGGCTGTGGCCGGCCCTTTTTTTTGACATTGTTTCTGGGCAAATTGCGTGTCAGTGCTTGTAGTTTGATTATAGGAATGCTTTTAACATAACTGGGTGGAGGGAAATATGCTAACCAATGTTCCGCTTCTGATCGTTCCGTTTATTGTCTACAATATTCAGATATTTGTAGGCGGCGGCATTGATACCTGGAGTTCAGAGGTCATTTCCCTGTCCATGATTTCAGGACAAGTATGGGTAATGAGCATGGGTGATCTGATGATTACCCTTGGCCTGTTCCTGCTATTTTTCGAAATCATCAAGGCGACCAGAATTGGCGCCAACACAATCATTGATCACTTGTTATCAACCTTTGTGTTTATTGCCTACCTTGTCGAGTTCCTGCTAGTGCCACAAGCAGCTCATTCTGTTTTCTTCATCCTGATGATGATTGCGCTTGTTGACGTCCTGGCTGGATTTTCAATATCAATCCGGGCGGCAACCCGGGACGTTAATATCGGTCCCGGCATTAGCCAATATTAGTATTAAGTTCAGCGCCAAGAACTACTAAAGTTGCTCACGCGCCGGTATCAGCAGTTAGATTAACTGCTTCAATCCCTGCAACAGCGCAGGCCTCATCTGCATCAGATGTATCGCCAGAAATTCCGACGGCCGCAATGATCGCGCCTGATTTATCGCGAGCTAACACCCCACCAGGCACCGGAACAATGCCACCTTCAATGACACTTGTAAGACCTGCAAGAAAATGCGGGCGTTCAGCTGCCTGAGCATTTAACCAGCGCGAACCCATCCCGACAGCAAGTGCACCTTTGACTTTGCCGCGTGCTACTTCAAACCGGTTGTTGGAAGCTCCATCTTGGGATTGAAACGCCTTCATGTTGCCACCTGCATCCATAACCACAACAGCCAATGGCTTATACCCTTGTTTTGCAGAATGAGCGAGCGCCTGTGAAATAATCCGGTTAGCACGGGTAAGTGAGAGCTTCGACATTGCATTTCCTCCGAAAATAGATTGATTTTACAGGGTCATAACCTATTCTCCCTTCAACATCCATGGGAGAACTATTCGTGTCGAGAAAATTTGCCCTGGGCGGACGCTCGCCAGTCTATGCAATTGAGTGCGCAGTATCCACATCACACCCACTTGCAACTGCCGCCGCCCTAAACATCCTGCGAGAAGGCGGAAACGCGGTTGATGCAGCTATTGCAGCCTCTACAACCCTTGCAGTTGTTGAACCACATATGACAGGCATTGGCGGGGATTGCTTTTGTATCGTCGGCGAACCAAACGGCGCGCTACACGGGCTCAATGGATCTGGCCGCTCGGCAGCTGGAGCAAAGCTCGATTGGTATCTTGAAAACGGGTTTACTGAAATTCCTGAAAATTCAGCCCATTCCGTGACCGTACCAGGTGCGGTTAATGCCTGGGAAACCCTTCACAACCGTTTTGGAAGCTCAGATTTTGCGCGCTTGTTTGCCGATGCAATTCATTACGCAGAAGACGGGTTTCCAGTGGGCCAGCGCGTTGCTCATGATTGGGCAGACCTGGTTGAAAAAATGTCAGCTACAGCCTCTGCGAAAGAAAAATATCTCACCGATGGTAAAGCACCGCGCAGTGGAGAGCGGTTTTATCTGCCAAGCCTTGCCAATACCCTGCGGGAAATCGCCTTGAATGGTTCTGGATCGTTTTACAAAGGTGCCATTGCCGCTGACATCGCACAAACCGTAAAGGATGCAGGCGGCTTTCTTACAGAAGAAGATTTGGCTGGCGTATCAGCTGACTGGGTGGACTTGATCTCAACCGAATATAACGGCCACATATTGCATGAAATTCCACCAAATGGACAAGGACTTGCTGCACTTATTATTGTGAAACTCCTAAAGAAGCTTGGTGTTCCAGATGATCCTGCGTCTGTGGCGCGCGCGCATCTTGAAATGGAGTGCGGCCGGATCGCCTACACTGCGCGCGATACGTACATTTCTGATCCCACAACCATGCACCATTCGGTTGAGGCTTTGTTGTCAGATGCGCATATCGATGATCTAGCAAAACTCTATTCACCAGAAAGACGCAATGATGCAATTGCGCTGCCTGATCCGACTGGCTCTGATACGGTTTATCTAACCGTCGTTGACCGCGACGGCATGGCCTGTTCATTTATCAATTCACTATTTGCAGGATTTGGCTGCGGACTAGTTACGCCACAGTCCGGTATTGTTCTTCAAAGCCGCGGTGCAGGCTTCAATGTTATAGAAGGTCATGCCAACGCAATTGCCCCAACAAAACTTCCGTTCCATACGATTATACCGGCAATGGTTACCAAAAATGGTAAAATCACCCATTCATTTGGCGTGATGGGTGGCTCCTATCAGGCAATGGGCCACGGCCATGTTCTTTCCAATATGCTTGATTATGGAATGGACCCACAAGCCGCACTTGATGATCCCCGGATATTCTGGGATGCGGATGGAAATCTGGAAATTGAACCCACTATCTCGGCTTCAGTGGTTGAAGGACTGCGTTCCAAAGGTCATACATGCAGTCACGATGCTCTTCATGGCGGTGGGCAGATTATCCAGATTGACCATGAGCAAGGCTGTCTGATTGCAGGATCCGAACCGAGAAAAGACGGGCATGCAGCCGGGTATTAATCAGGATATCCGATCCAGGGATAATAGGCCCCGTTGAGATAGGTCAGTGGTTTGTCAATCTGACCACAAATATGCGACACGTTGCCGACGATGACCCAATGGCTGCCCGATAACATGTCGCTTGCCAGATCACATTCAAATGTGATCGACCGGTTAATTCCTGGGCAATTATTTGTCCCATCGAAACAGTCAATTCCGTCAAACCTGTCTGAGATCTTTGCATCATCCTTGCCAGCAAACCGATCGGCCACATGATCAAGTGATTGCGGCAGGACGTTCACTGAAAAATTCTTGTTTTGCCGCACCAGTTCAGCAATCCGACTTTGCGAATGCAGACAGACCAACAGACTTGGAGGATCGGCGGAAACCGAGCAAAAAGCACTGACCGTTGCACCATGCTTGCCAGCCGGCCCATTGGTCGTCACAACTGCAACCGTTCCGGCAACACTGCGCATCGCGGTAATAAAACGCCCACGATGATCGGGCGCTTCGACCCCTTTTAACTGTTCAGTCATGAAGGTTTAACCTTGGCCAAATCGCTGTTCCACATATTCATGGACAAGTTTGCGGAAATCAGCTGCGATATTATTTCCGCGCAAGGTATGTACCTTCTTACCATCAATAAATACCGGGGCTGCGGGTGACTCTCCTGTTCCTGGCAGGGAAATACCGATATCCGCATGTTTCGATTCGCCTGGTCCATTTACAATACACCCCATAACCGCAACGTTGAGTTCCTCGACACCTGGATATTTAGTTTTCCAATTCGGCATATCGTTACGGATTTGTTCCTGAATATCCTGCGCCAGTTCCTGAAACACAGTTGACGTCGTGCGTCCACAACCGGGACAAGCCGCCACAATTGGCACAAAGGAACGGAAACCCATTGTCTGGAGAAGTTCCTGAGCCACCTGGACTTCCCGCGTACGGTCTCCATTGGGTTTCGGTGTTAAAGAAATCCGAATCGTGTCACCAATCCCCTGCTGCAGCAAAACGCCCATAGCAGCGGATGACGCAACAATACCCTTACTGCCCATGCCAGCCTCGGTGAGCCCTAGATGAAGCGCATGATCGCTGCGCCGGGCCAGTTCACAATAAACTGCGATCAGATCCTGCACCTGACTGACCTTGGCAGACAAAATAATCTTGTCATTTGTCATGCCAATTTCATTCGCTTGTTCTGCCGACAACAGCGCAGACTGAACCATAGCTTCGCGGGTAACTTCACGAGCAGTCATGGGCGAACCTGTGTTCTGGTTCTCATCCATCAGCTTGGTCAGTAATGCCTGATCAAGCGAACCCCAATTCACGCCGATCCGTACCGGCTTGTCATACTCAAGCGCAGTTTCAATTATTTCTGCAAATTGTCGGTCTTTCTTTTCCTTAAAACCGACATTGCCAGGATTGATTCGGTATTTTTCAAGTGCTTCGGCACATGCAGGATGATCTGCCAATAGCTTGTGACCGATATAGTGAAAGTCGCCGATCAAAGGCACATTGATATTCATCGCAAGCAATTTCTCACGAATATGTGGCACCGCTGCAGCTGATTCGTCCCGATCAACCGTAATACGAACTAATTCTGATCCTGCACGATGAAGTGCTGCAACCTGCGCTACCGTTTTACCGATATCGGCAGTATCCGTATTGGTCATGGATTGGACAACAACGGGGGCTTTACCACCCACCTTTACCTTGCCCACAGGCACCCCAACGGTTTCCTTCCTGGGGAAGGGTTCAGTCAGATAAGGATTTGATACCATACTGTCCATGAATAATTACACTCGGTTTGTCATAATCATCTAACCGCCAAATGATGCATTTTGCAAATGTTTCTCAACCTAAGCATTGTCTTTTCGCGTACGAATTTCTGCAAAGACTTCTTCCTCGCTGGCGCTTTCCAACCCAAGATTAGCCCTAATTTTAGGATCAGATGCGCGCAGAAACGGGTTGGTCTCAAGTTCCAGTCCGATTGTTGTAGGAAGCGTTGGCTCACCTTTAGATCGTAGGTCTGCAATTTCCAAAACACGTTTTTGCAAAGCAGGATTTTCCGGATCAATTGTCAGGGAAAAATCCGCGTTTGCCATAGTGTATTCATGGCCGCAATAAACCAGCGTTTCAGCAGGTAGCACCATAAGCTTCTTAAGCGAATTCCACATCATGGGTTTGTCACCTTCAAAAACCCGTCCGCATCCAAGCGCAAATAACGTGTCGCCTGTAAATACCGCACCACTTTTCGGAAAATGGAAATTTACCATGCCAAGTGTGTGTCCAGGCGTGGAAATCACGTTTACGGTTTCGCCACCAAAGGTAAAATGATCGCCATCTTCGACGCTCTCGTCGAGAGTAGAAATCTTGGCGGATTCAGCTGCTGGTCCAATTACCTTACAATGGGTTTGTGCCTTGAGATCGACAATCCCTTGCGTGTGGTCAAAGTGATGATGAGTAACCAGGATATGGGTCAGATGCCATCCATTATGCGATAGTGCCTTGCGCACGGCTTCTGTATCTGGCGCATCAATAGATGCAGTATCACCAGAATCCGGGTCATGGACCAAAACGCCATAATTATCGGACAGACATGGGAACTGAAAAAACTGAAGATCGGCCATCAAAGAGAAACCTCGAATAATTACGTGCAAGAGATAATAAGTCTGGCAACCACTGGCAACCACCTCTTGCACGCTTTATGTTCTATTTATGCATATGGATGTCATTGAATTGCGTGAATTTTATTCAACCGGGCTTGGTAAAGCCACGGAAAACTCACTCACGCGTGCAACATCCTCTCTTTGGGGCGCTAGCAAGGGCGAACATATGCTTGGACTTGGGTATTCGGTTCCATTGGTCGAGCGTTTTGGCAGCGACGCTGAAAAAGCAATTTGTCTTATGCCTGCAAGCCAGGGTGCGCTGCATTGGCCACACAACAAGCCGCCAATGACCGTACTGTCCCATGATGATGAATTCCCGTTCCGCGATTCAAGCTATGATCGCGTCGTCATGATGCATTTCCTTGAGCATGCTGAAAATGCTGATGAATGCCTGGCGGAAGCCTGGCGCGTATTAACACCGGGCGGCAAACTGATCATCATTGCACCCAATCGTCGCGGCGTTTGGGCGCGATTTGAAAATACGCCATTTGGAACTGGAAAGCCTTACAGCAAAGGTCAACTGAACAGTATTTTGAAGAAAAACGATTTTTCACCAGATGTATGGAGCGAAGCATTGCATTTTCCACCATCCGGCCGGGAATTACCAATGCGGATGCGCAGCAGCATTGAAAGCATGGGCCGCAGATTCTGGCCAGTATTTGCAGGCGCAATTCTCGTCAGCGCTTCAAAACGACTGTTCCAGGGTATTCCGGTGACCGCGCGCGCCAGACGCCGGATCGCTGTTCCTGTACTCGTGCCACAAGGAACAGGGCGAACTGCACGTAACGGGTAAAGCGACAGGATCAAATCTATTCGCGCAAGATTCATGATGCTATAAATTGCCATAGGAAAACGAATGTTTGAAATTTTACTGTTTGGGGCATAAAACGCATTCAATGAGGTTCTGACCCCAGGTCACGGACTCATCAATTTAATTGAAATGGTAGAGCAAGTTAAGTGAAAGAAATTTCACGGAAACTGCCCTAGCAGCGCATGGAGTACCAGGTGAATTCATCTTCTCAGACACCACAACCAAATCCTGGCGTGCTGGACATTGCAATGTATGTCCCAGGAAAATCCCGGGTTCCCGCAGGAGTAAAACTGCATAAACTTTCCGCAAACGAAAGTCCTTTGGGTTCGAGCCCAGATGCAATCGAGGCAGCAAAATTGGTTGCCGGCGGTATGAACGATTACCCGGATGGCGATGCCACCGAGCTACGCGAAACAATTGCCAAAGTGCATGGCCTGAACACAGAAAACATCATTTGCGGTGCGGGTTCTGATGAAATCCTGAGCTTGCTGGCTTACTCGTATCTTAGTGCCGGTGATGAAGCGATTTACTCCCGTCACGGGTTTTTAATGTACCGCATTGCAATTCTGGCAGCCGGTGCCAAGCCCGTTGTTGCGTCTGAAACCGATTGCCATGCAAATGTCGATGCAATCCTTACAAGTGTTACGGATAAAACAAAGATCGTTTTTCTTGCCAATCCAAACAATCCTACTGGCACTTACATACCAATTAACGAAGTTCGCCGGCTTCAGGCAGGATTGCCCAAAAGCTGTATTCTGGTGCTGGATGCAGCTTATGCAGAATATGTTCGCAGCAATGATTATGAAGCTGGAATTGAGCTGGTTTCCAGCAATCAGAATGTGATCATGACACGGACGTTTTCAAAGATTTATGGTCTTGCGGCATTGCGCGTCGGGTGGGCTTATGGACCATCTGAAATCATTGGCACGTTAAACCGCGTGCGCAGCCCCTTTAATGTAAATGCGTCGGCCTGTGCCGCTGGTGTTGCGGCCATGAAGGACCGTTCATTTATAGATCAGTCAATTGCACATAACGAAACCTGGCTTGTAAAATTGACAGAGGGACTTGCCGATCTAGGACTGTCGGTAACCCCGTCGGTTTGCAATTTTCTACTAATTCATTTTCCACTAGAGCCGGGTAAAACTGCAGCCGAAGCGGATCAATTTCTGACCCAGCGCGGCTTTGTACTTCGAGCCGTTACAGGCTACGGCTTCCCCAATGCGCTTCGATTGTCCATTGGAACGGAAGAGGCAAATCTGGGCGTTTTAGCAGCACTCAAGGAATTTCTGGGAAAGTAAGAATGGCAAACCGTTTGCGAAAAATTGCGATTTTGGGTCAAGGGCTGATTGGCTCCTCGATCACGCGCGCAATCTTTCAGCGCGACCTCCCGCTCGAAGTGACAATTACCGATGCATCGCCAAAAGTCTGCGAACGCCTTTTGGAATTGGGTCTTGGCCGGGCAAAAGTGGTATTTTCAAACCGAGAAGCAGTCGCAGGTGCCGACCTTGTTATCGGATGCGTGCCGGTTGCCTCCTATTCGGACCTCGTTAAAGACATAGCGCCTGATCTCAAACCGGGTGCCATTCTCTCCGATGTTGGCTCTGTAAAAATGGGTGTAATCAAGGAAAGCCTACCTTATTTGCCGGACCAGGTTGAGTTTGTCCCAGCCCATCCTTTGGCCGGCACTGAATTCTCGGGACCAGACGCAGGCAAGCCGAAACTGTTTGTTGATCGCTGGTGTATTCTCACCCCTCTTGAAGAGACTGATCCAAAGGCTATCGAACTTGTTAAAAGTTTCTGGACCGATATTGGTTCTAAAGTCCAGATCATGTCCGCCGAAGAGCATGACTATACGCTCGCGATCACCAGCCACTTGCCACACCTTTCGGCTTTTTCAATCATGCATACGGCACTTGCAAGAGAAGCGAAAATTGATAATTCAGTGGTTCAGTTCTCCGCTGGCACCTTTCGCGATTTTACCCGGGTTGCACTTTCCAATCCAAAGATGTGGCGTGATATATTTTTGATGAACAAAGAGCCACTGACAAAGGTCTTCAATCAATTTGTAGAAGATATGCAGATGATCCTGGAAGCAGTTGAGGAAGGCGATGGGGAGAAAATTGAAGCCCTGATTTCTCAAAGTCGTCAAACACGCAGTGAAAACATCAATGAGCAGGATTTCGCCAATAAGCGGAAACGGGTGAGTAAATCCGCACCGTCAGAAGTGATTAGACCCTATTCCACAGATTAGAAGTCAATTCCTGAACTACCTTAATCCTCACCTACCGGCACAGTGTAATTAAGACCCATTCTTCCTCCGTCTGCGTATATTGTCTCACCAGTCACGTAGCTTGCTTCGTCTGACGCAAGGAATGTAGCTATTGCAGCAATTTCCGACGGTTTGCCAATCCGACCCAAAGGCGTTCGGGATAAAATCGTATTCTTGGCCTCGGGGTCAGCGGCGACCGTCTCAAGAATTTTCGTCATGATGGAACCGGGACCTATCGCATTAACCCTGATCCCGTATTTCGCAAGAGCCAGGGAGGCAACTTTCGTCAATTGGTTCAGACCACCCTTCGAAATCGAATAAGGCACTTGATTGGCAATTGCAAAAACAGCGTTAACCGATGAAATGTTTATGATCGCACCAGGCGGTTTTCCCTCTGAAACCTGTTCGACCATTTGACGCCCTACAGCCTGCGAACACAAAAACGCACCTTTGAGATTAACCGAGAGAACCTTGTCAAAATCTTCCTCGGTAATCTCCAAAAACTCGGAACCGTTTACAATGGCTGCATTGTTCACCAATACGTCGATCTGACCATATTCATCGATTGCACGGGCTACCAGATTATGTACATCAAGGCGTTCTGCAACATTACAATGACAGTAACGGACCGTACCTATTTTGCGGAGGGTCTTTTCAACTTTCTGTCCGGTCTTGTCGTCAATATCTGCAAGAATGACCTTTGCTTTTTCTCGCAAAAATCTTTCAGCAATTGCTAGACCTATCCCCTGAGCGCCACCGGTTACAATTGCAACTTTACCTTCCAGCATGCGGCGCTCTTCCATATTATTGGCCTTTCAGCACAGAACTTATTTCATCAAGAATTGCAGGATCATCAATGGTTGCAGGCATCTTCCATTCCATACCATCAGCGATCTTCTGCATTGTTCCACGTAAAACTTTACCAGAGCGGGTTTTCGGTAGGCGCTGGACTACGTGAGCCATTTTAAATGCGGCAACCGGCCCGATTTTTTCCCGAACCAGGCCAATCACTTCCTTGACAATTTCATCGTGTTCCCGAGTAACGCCTGCATTAAGAACCAGGAAACCACAAGGCACCTGCCCCTTCATCGCATCAGCAATACCAACAACTGCACATTCCGCGACATCCTTGTGACCTGCCACCACTTCTTCCATACCACCAGTTGAAAGGCGATGGCCTGCTACGTTGATGATATCATCCGTGCGCGCCATGATGAAGAGATATCCATCCTCATCAATAAATCCGGCATCCGCCGTTTTATAGTAGCCCGGAAACTCATCAAGATAGGCTTCACGAAAACGCGTTTCAGCATTCCAAAGTGTCGGAAAACACCCCGGAGGAAGTGGCAATTTAACAACGATATTGCCGAGCTCTCCTGCTGCCAAGGGCTCACCCTCATCATTGAGCACTTCCATATGATAGCCCGGCATGGGCACCGTAGGTGAACCGTATTTTATCGGCAATTGTCCCAGTCCCAAGGGATTGCCGGCAATTGTCCAACCAGTTTCTGTTTGCCACCAATGATCAATCACAGGAACTTTGAGCTTTTCCTCTGCCCAATGAATGGTATCAGGATCAGCGCGTTCACCGGCAAGAAAAAGCGTGCGGAACTGGCTTAAGTCATAATTGCCAATAAACGAGCCATCGGGATCCTGACCCTTGATCGCACGAAATGCAGTAGGCGCTGTAAACAATGAAACTACCTTGTGTTCAGATATCACACGCCAGAATGTGCCAGCATCCGGCGTACCAACCGGCTTTCCTTCAAACAGAATGGTTGTGCAACCATGTAACAAAGGTGCGAAGACAATGTATGAATGTCCAACTACCCAACCCACATCGGATGCGGCCCAGTAAACTTCGCCCGGGTCAATATCATATATTGCTTTCATGCTCCATTTAAGCGCAACCATATGGCCGCCATTGTCACGCACGACACCTTTTGGCTGGCCAGTCGTGCCAGAGGTGTAAAGCACGTATAGCGGATCGGTTGCAGCAACCGGCTCACAGGCAACTTGCCGTCCTTGAGCGCGCGCTGCGCCGACGAGTTCACCATAGTCAAAGTCCCGCCCATCGATCAGATCACAGGTTTGCTGTTCGCGTTGTAGTATCAAGGTTGATTCCGGCTTTGAGCCGGCAATCTCAATCGCTTCATCCAGCAAAGGTTTGTAGGCAACAATCCGACCAGGCTCGACACCACAAGAAGCTGAAATAATCATCTTTGGCTCAGAATCATCCAAGCGCGTAGCAAGTTCTGACGCTGCAAAGCCTCCAAACACAACCGAATGAACTGCGCCTATCCGTGCACACGCAAGCATGGAAATGGCCGCTTCAGGCACCATCGGCATGTAAATGATAACCCGGTCTCCCTTGCTAACGCCCCGGTCCTGCATCACCGCAGCAAGCGCGGTTACTTCCGCAAGAAGTTCGCGATAGGTATAGGTGCGTTTGTTACCAGTTATTGGACTATCAAAAATAAGCGCATCTTGATCGCCGCGACCGTTTTCGACATGTCGATCCACACAATTGAAGCAGGTATTGCTAACCCCTCCTGCAAACCACCTGCCATATACGCCAGCGTCAGCATCGAAAACTTTTTCTGGCTCGCTAAACCAATCTATCGCTTTTGCTGCCTCAGCCCAGAACGCCTCCGGATCCTTTTTCCAGCTCTCATATACAGTATGATAGGTTGAAGCCACTTTTCCCTCCAGCATTGAAAACCTGTCCCTTTTCTCCCTGCTTTAAGCAAAATTGGAGAACCAAGTCCATCACAACAATCGTGAACCATAGGATGAATAATGCACCAGCGTAGGCAAAAAAAAACAACTTATCGAGTTGATTCCAATTCTAGGATGTATTCTGCAAGTGCCTCAGCCCAATCTTGATATCCTTTGCTGGATGCATGAAATCCATCATTGGAGAAATTCTCGACAATAGGATTCCAGGTGACAGGAGGCGCCAGCGCGCCACGTTCCTGCGAAAGAATCTGACCATTCTGGTTTATGATACGCGAGCGAATACTCAGAATTTCGTTTAGTGGCCAGGGTAGGCTTGGCACCACTTTAAGATCAAGCACACCGGACCATATTAGTGTTGCTTCAGGAAACCGAGCACGAAGCGCATAAATGAGCGTTCCAAATTCTTTGCAAAACCGCCTGCCAGAGTGAAAGTTTTTTGCGTCATTTGTACCGATATTGAGCACGATGTAGTCATAGGCAACAGGCTTGAGGTTTGGCACAACATGATCGCGAATTTGCCCGGAGGTTGCAGAATTATTACCAGAAGTGCGTGCATGAACAGGACGTCCGGTCGTTTCAGCTAAAAGTCCGGGCAATCGTCCGGCGACACTTTCACTGAAATCTTCGACACCTACGCCTGCCGCGGAAGAGTCACCTATAACCAATATTTGCAAAGGTTTACCTTGTCCGGGCAGATCAACTTCTGTCGGTCCAGCAGGGGGTGCCATTCGAACAGTTCGCCGACGCACGCCAAGTCCCTGCCAAACATAAATCGGAAATGCCAGCCATGACAAAAGAGCTTCCAGTTTGGTTACCATACACTACACACTATAATAAAACGCTTATTATCCACTTGTTACAGGGCATTGCCTGCCACCCATCCACTCGACCAGGCCCATTGAAAATTATATCCACCAAGCCAGCCGGTTACATCAACCGCTTCACCGATACAATATAGACCCAAAACTGATTTTGCTTCCATAGTTTTAGAGGAAAGGTTTGTTGTTGATATGCCGCCAATCGTCACCTCTGCTTTGGCAAACCCTTCCGTGCCATCGGGGTGAAACAACCAGGCGTTTAGCTGATGGCCGATTTCCATCAGCTGATTATTTGCAATCGACCCAAGTTTCCCGTTTGAGATGCCCAGCCGTTCCAGCAACGCATCGGTAAGACTGGCTGGCAAAAACTGTGCGATTGCAGACTTGAGTGTCAAACCGGGTTGAACCTGTTTTAATTCTGCCAACCAAGCTTTTTCCATATCTGGTAGAAAATCAATCGCAATCGCATCGCCCGGTTTCCAGTAAGACGAGATTTGCAAAATTGCCGGACCGGATAGTCCTTTGTGAGTAAACAGCGAGGCTTCACGGAAGCTTGTCTTTCCAAAGTGCGCTATTGTATCAGTCGCAACGCCGGACAGTTCACGAAAAAGCGCCTCATCTTTGCCAAGCGTCAACGGCACCAGTGCCGGTCGTGGCTCGACGATTTTCAATTTGAATTGCCGCGCCAGATCATAGGCAAATCCGGTAGCACCCATTTTTGGGATTGACGGTCCACCAGTCGCTATAACCAATGAGGATGCGGCATAGTTGGCCTTGTCGGTTTTTACGAGAAAACCTGCATCAGTCTTGTCAACACTTGAGATGTTTTCCCCAAGCGCAACAGATACCGGACCCTTTGCGCATTCATCCAACAGCATATTGACAATCTGCTTGGCAGACTGGTCACAAAAAAGCTGCCCAAGTGTCTTTTCATGCCAGGATATTCCATGGCGATTTACCAGATCAATAAAGTCATGCTGAGTATAGCGGGCCAGGGCTGATTTTGCGAAATGAGGATTTTGCGACAGAAACCGATCAGCGCGAATGTCAAGATTGGTGAAATTACAACGCCCACCGCCAGAGATCAGGATTTTCTTGCCCGGTTTTTCTGAGTGATCGAGCACCAGCGTCTTTTTTCCGCGCTGCCCGGCTGTTGCGGCACACATCAAGCCTGCCCCACCTGCACCCAGAATGATTGCGTCGAATGTGTTCATAATCCCCATAGTAAAAAGCCCGGAGCGGTACTCCGGGCTTTATTTCTTACATCATCAGTAATTCGGTTAGGCATTCGCGATTGCATTTCCCTTACTACCGAGAACCTCGAAAGCCTCTTGAAGACGTTCAGCCATGTTTTCCTCGCCTGCACGCAGAACCTTGCGCGGGTCATAAATGGACTTGCTTGGTTTACCGGTTTCCGGATCGATTTGGTGTTCAAACGCATTAGGCGTCTTCTTCATATAACTGTAAATACCGGATGAAAAGGCAAACTGCGTATCGGTATCAATGTTCATCTTAAACACGCCATAGCCAATCGCCTCCTTAATATCTGATTCATCTGAACCCGATCCGCCATGGAAAACGAAATCGCATGGATTTTTCTCACCATTGCTGAGTTTTGTCTCTACATGATCCTGACAATCCTTAAGGATTTTCGGTTGAAGCGTAACATTGCCAGGCTTGTAAACCCCGTGAACATTACCAAATGCAGCAGCAACGGAAAAATGGCCTAGTCCCTCTAGTTTCTCATAGGCGTACCAGACATCTTCCGGTGTTGTGTAAAGTTTGGACTGATCAGACAGATCATCAGACCCGACCCCGTCCTCCTCACCACCGGTAACACCCAACTCGATTTCCAGGCTGATAGAAAGCGCATCGAGTTTTTTCAGATACTCAACGCAGGTGTCGATATTGTCGACAATCGGCTCTTCGGAAAGGTCAAGCATATGGCTTGAGAAAAGTGGCTTTCCATTAGCAGCATGAAACTTCGCATTCTGTTCAATGAGAGAATCAATCCATGGTACAAGCTTGCGATTGGCATGATCGGTATGCAGCACTACGCAAACACCATAATGTTCCGCTAACAAATGCACATGTTGCGCACCTGCAACCGCACCCATCACCATAGCATCATGCGAATTGGCCATGCCCTTGCCTGCAAGAAATCCCGCACCGCCATTGGACATTTGAATAATGACATCTGATTTAGCAGCAGCAGCAGCTTCAAGCACCGCGTTTATAGTATTGGTGCCTGAAATATTCACCGCTGGAAGCGCATATTTTCCTGCCTTACAGGCAGCAACGAGTTCTTTGTAGTCTGATCCGGTAACAACACCTGGTTTCATAATCTTCCTCGGAAATTCTATTGATTGTTTCTTGGTATGATCTGCACGCGACTTATTTGCCAAAGGCGCAGACCTGCTCACGCGGGATAATTTAATCGTGTGTTTTAGTTGCCGTTTCTTGAAGTACGATTCAACACAAATTGAAACTCAAACACAAGAATCGGCTCGAATTTCACATATTTTACCCCCATATATGACTTCAGAGCAGGGCTTTACATTAAAATGTTGAAGATTTTGCAAACACAGGACTTTATGCGCGACCCGACACAAGTACTTGCAAGGTTTCGGGCAGAGGGTCCACTTGTGTCCGCTAAAATCCCTATTTTGGGTAAGGTTTGGCTAACAACGACACAGGCAGCTACTGCTCATGTACTGAAGAACAGCAGCAAATTCACGACCCGCAAGAGAGACGGCATGGTCGTCGGCATGAGTTGGTGGATGCCACGCATTCTGACAATACTTTCTGCCAACATGCTGTCTGCTGATGAACCGGAACATACCCGCTTGCGATCAATAGTGGACAAAGCATTTCACCGCGGCGCGGTGATAAATCTGCAACCGAGAATCGAAAGCATTGCAAACGATCTTTCCGCAAAACTCGATCTTACGAATGAACCTGCCGATCTTTTGACCGGGTTTGCCCGGCCCTTTCCACTTGCGGTGATTTGCGAGTTGCTGGGATTGCCAAAAGAAGACCATGCAAATTTTATGCGCTGGGCATCGGGCATCACAACGGTGCGTGGCATCCCATCATTTTTTGTAGGTATCTATCGCCTGCGTCCACTCGTGAAATATATCGAAAACCGAATTGCCAAAGTGCAACAGGGAAAAGCTCAAGAACCGGGCCTAATACAATCGCTCGTTGCCCTACGCGACGAGGGAGATGGTCTAAGCGATGATGAACTTGTGGCAATGATTTTTCTGCTTCTTCTGGCTGGGCATGAAACCACAACCCACTTGATCTCGAATTCGATGCTTGCCTTCTTTCAGAACCCCGACCAGCTAGCCCTTCTGAAAAAGGAACCTGGCATGATCGACCTAGCGGTAGAAGAGTGTTTGCGGTTCACAAGCCCAGTACAAACAGCAAAGCCGCGCTACGTTCAAAACGACTGCATGATTGAAGGCATGCCAGTAAGAGCAGGCGAACTGGTCTTGCCATTTCTGGCAGCAGCAAATTTTGATCCGACAATGTTTGAAGCAGCGGAGACGTTCGACATTTCACGCAAACCAAACCGCCACATTGAATTTGGCACCGGGATTCACTTCTGCCTAGGTCACCAACTTGCGCGCCATGAACTTAAAATCGCCCTTCAAACCCTGCTTGATGATTATCAGGATTTGCAGCTTGCAGTTCCAGAAAGCGATGTTGAATGGCATTCCCGTTTTGGCCTGCGTAGCTTGAAAACACTATGGGTCAGGGGGTGATTTGAATTCACCCCTTGAGTACTGCCACGCCCGGAAGTTCCTTGCCTTCCATCCATTCTAAAAATGCGCCACCTGCGGTTGAGACATAGGTAAAATCTTTCGCCGCATCCGCATGATTAAGTGCTGCAACGGTATCGCCACCGCCTCCGACAGAAACCAGACTACCGATACGAGTTTGTGCCGCAGCAACTTGGGCAACTGCAACGGTTGCAGCATCAAACGGCTCAATTTCAAAGGCGCCAAGTGGTCCGTTCCACACGAGGGTTTTCGCAGCCTTTACTTTTGTAGAAATTTTTTCAACAGACTTTGGTCCGGCATCGAGGATCATTTTGTCGCCAGGGCAATGATCTGCTGGCATGGTTTCATTGGCGGCGTTAGCAGCAAACTCTTCTGCAACCACCACATCAACCGGAAGAATAATCTCACAGTCCTGTTTTTCTGCTTCAGCAAGAATATTCCGCGCGGTCTCACCCAAATCGTGTTCGCAAAGTGATTTGCCCACATCTCTACCTTGCGCAGCCATAAAGGTATTCGCCATGCCGCCACCGATAACCAATTGATCAACCTTGCCAACGAGATTGCCCAAAAGATCAAGCTTGGTTGAAACCTTTGCGCCCCCCACGATAGCGATGACCGGGCGTTTTGGATCCCCCAGACCCGCCTCCAAAGCTTCCAGTTCTGCTTGCATTGTGCGACCTGCAACCGCTTTCATGTGACGCGCGAGCCCTTCCGTTGAAGCATGGGCACGGTGGGCAGCCGAAAATGCGTCGGAAACAAATAGATCCCCATTGGCAGCCAGCTCAGCTACAAAATCAGGGTTGTTTTTCTCTTCACCGGCATGGAAACGAGTATTCTCAAATAAAACCACGTCGCCGTCTTTCATTGCGCTGACAGCAGCTTGCGCCATTGGGCCGATACAATCGGTCGCAAAGGCCACCGGCTTTCCAAGCATTTCTGAAACCGTAGAAACGATCGGCGCCAACGACATTTCCGGTTTCACTTCACCCTTTGGGCGTCCGAAATGAGCAAGCAAAATCACCTTACCGCCATTGTTGGAAATCTCGTTAATGGTAGGCAAAATGCGCAAGATCCGTGTCGCATCGCTTACCTGGCCATTCGCCATTGGTACGTTGAGATCTACGCGGACAAGGACCCGCTTTCCATTGGTTTGAACATCATCAAGGGTGTGAAAAGAAGCCATTTTACCTACCAAATTTTGAAATGATTCGCCGCTTTTTAGCAGACAGCGCTCACCCTGTAAGCATTCGCATAACCGATTATTAACCATAATAGGTAATTTTCTGCCGATAGCAGGAGTATTAAAAATGCGTAGACTTAGTTTGCTGATCATAACCGCTGTAATTGTTACCGGATGTGCGAATGTCAAAGCGATGCGAGACCGTATGGCAAATAAGCCGCCGGAAGAGGTTGCTGTGACACTCAATAATGTTCCGGTTCAAAATCCTGCTAACCGCAAAAAAGTTGTTCTGGTTAAACGCAATCCAGTTCCTGAATCGCAACCGCCAATAAATAGTTATGTATTTGAGCCGCAGGATTTTTCTGATCCAAAACCAATTATCTACGAAGCACCGGAGGAAACTCCAAATGAGCCAGCTCAATCATCAACGCCGGTAACAGAACCACTTGTTATTGAAGCACCCAAGATTACAGAAGATACACCTGCTGACGATGTAGCTGCAACGGACGTATCGGCAAATAAAGTCGTTGCAGAACCAGAGGCATCACCGCCAACTG
>JBCCBE010000166.1:0-2359 GCA_039814425.1 Pseudomonadota bacterium | reverse complement strand
CTGGTTCATGATTTTTCGCTAGTTAACCGGGTCACCTGGATGATCAGGAATCCGTAATTTGGATTATATGCCTATAAGACCCTCAATTCCACTGTAATTACCTTGGAATTGTGACGCCAATCAGGCTAGAGCCATTTATGGGGAACAGGCGTGAATTTATGGTTAACAAATACATAACATTACGGTACTATAATACCGTATTTTTAACCTATTGAATTATTTGATATAATTTTCACGTTTCGATCTATAAATGAATTGACCAGTTTATCTGTTTGCGTTTATAAGGCGTTCAAGTCTGACGCTCTGTGTATCGGACATAATTTTCATTTCAAAGGTGAATCAATGAAAACCTTCTCGCAGAAACCTGCTGAGGTTGAGAAAAAATGGATACTGGTTGACGCCGAAGACGTGGTTCTTGGTCGTCTGGCCTCCATTGTAGCCAACCATTTACGTGGCAAACACAAACCAACCTTCACGCCTCATGTTGATGATGGTGACAATGTTATTGTTATCAATGCCGATAAAGTCCGTTTGACCGGCAAGAAATACGAAGACAAAAAGTATTACTGGCATACGGGTTACCCGGGCGGAATTAAAGAACGCACAGCCCGTGCAATTCTGGAAGGTAAGTTTCCTGAGCGCGTCGTTCAAAAAGCAATTGAGCGGATGATGCCTGGTGGTCCGCTTTCCCGTCGTCAGATGAAAAACCTGCGGGTTTATACTGGCACTGAACATCCGCACGAAGCACAATCTCCTGCTGTGCTTGATGTGGCTGGTATGAATTCCAAGAATAAAAGGATTGCATCATAATGGCTGAACTCAATTCACTTGAAGAACTCGGCGGCGCATTGGGCGGTGCTGAGCAAGGCGAACAAGCTGTTGCTGACGTTGAGAATGCTCCAGTTTATGAGCAAAAGCTTGATGATCAGGGTCGCGCCTATGCAACTGGAAAACGAAAAGATGCGATTGCGCGCGTTTGGGTTAAGCCAGGCACTGGACGTATTACTGTCAATAAAAAAGACTTTAACGCCTACTTTGCGCGTCCGGTTCTGCAGATGATCCTGCAACAGCCGCTCGTAGCTGCGGGTCGTGATGGACAGTATGACGTCATAGCGACAGTTAGTGGCGGTGGACTTTCCGGACAGGCCGGCGCGGTCAAGCACGGTATTTCCAAAGCGCTTACCAATTATGAGCCAGCGCTGCGCGGCATATTGAAAAAAGGTGGCTTTCTTACCCGCGACTCTCGTGTTGTGGAACGGAAAAAATACGGTAAAGCAAAAGCCCGTCGTTCTTTCCAGTTCTCAAAACGCTAATTTGGATTTTACATTTAGTGGATTTAAAACCCCGGCCTTGTCCGGGGTTTTTTTATTGATAAAGCGATTAAGCCGCTGTTTTATCGAGTTATATTCGTGAAATCAGGCGGTAATCTGCCCATACCTTATTCCCAATGCGATAGCATGCGCAATAGAATGAGCCCCCAATTTGGAGCGAACATTTTGAAGGTGAAATTTTACAGTAGACTCTGTTACCTCAAGTCGATAGGCAATTTGTTTAGGACGCAATCCAAAAGCAATAAACTGGAGGCATTCGCGTTCTCGTTCGCTCAAAACCAGGATTTCATCATTTGAGCGATGTATTTCTGGCAGGAACTTATCATTAAGAACGTGTGCCAACTTTAATGCTTGATCTTTGACTTTCGCAAACATTGGCACAAGCTTTTTGGACCGAACGTCTGATCGAAAAGTAACCCCGATTGCTGGCAAGTTTTCAGACATGGTCGCCATCATTGGCACACTATAAACAAATGTTTCGCGGTCGCTGTAAAATTCGCTTACGAATTCTGAACCGTTAGGATCCGAAGCTTCAATGCCATTTTGGGCATTTCTCCTGAATACAAAAGGAATCCGGCTACCTTGGTAAAACGGTAATCGGACCGGATAATTATCGAACAAACTATCTGGATCAATGTCTTTTGAGGGAAATTGTATTTTTACAGATGATGCATAGGTTAAAAATACAAGACATTCGACATCCGGATCATTAAGAGATTTTTCAGGATGGAAGCTTTCGGTGTAAGCACACCCTACTGTGTCTATCCCAAACTCTCCCAAATACTTATGAACAATTTTGGTTGCAGACTGAGCATCCAAGGCATTCTTGATGGCTTCAAGAGTATCAAGAAATTGTGTTGGATCACGCATATAAATACTTCTTATAATTTAATGCCAATCAATATTTAACCACTGATTTACTTTCGAAATAGCTGCCTTTTGTGAAGGCCAGATAAACCTTATTCCGATGCTGCATGAAATAGTTACCGCCGTCCAATTTCCAGCAACTTTAAATATGACCTAGCGTT
>JBCCBE010000124.1:0-6674 GCA_039814425.1 Pseudomonadota bacterium | reverse complement strand
TAATCAGATAGTCTGCACCTTGAACAGAGAAGATGTACCGCAACATGCTGCAAAGATTAAGAATACCCGATCGGCTGCTGCTGTGGATCTCTGGGGTGAAGATTTGGAAGGCGGGATTGTTGTGATAGGTAACGCGCCAACGGCGCTTTTCAGGTTGTTAGAACGTGTTGCAGAGGGCGCGCAAAAACCGGCCTTGATTGTCGGTATTCCGGTTGGCTTTGTTGGGGCGGTCGAATCCAAGCAGGCGCTTGCTGAAAATACGCTTGGCCTTGAATATATCACCGTGCATGGCAGACGGGGTGGGTCGGCGATGGCAAGTAGTGTTGTAAATGCGCTTGCGGGGGGGTTGGGATGAACCTCCTGTTTGGACTTTTGTTTGGGCTCAGTGTTGGTGGTGCCATGCGGTTGCCCGGAGCAGAATTCATCATAGCTGCAAATGCGATTAACCTGTCGGTTATGGCTGCGATCTGGTTGGGTATTGCAATTGGTGTCGGACAAAGCCGAAGCCATCTCATTCAGGAAACAGCTGCTGCTACGCTCACATTTGTGATTGCCGCATTGGTTTTTCAAAGTTCCCCGCTTTGGCTGTATGTAGGCTTCTTTGGGCAAACGATCTGGTCCGCATTGCATATTGGTAACCGGTATGGCGCGCGGGCCATCGCCTGGTATCCGGGGTTTGCGGCGATGGCTAACCTCGGATTTATCGCAGCACTTTACGTCGTCTGGAATATTCTGTGACTGCTCCCTGGCTAGATATAATCGGTATTGGTGAGGATGGGGTTGAAGGACTAAATCCGGACACGCGAGCGATACTTGCAGAGGCAGAAATTATTATTGGTGGTGATCGTCATCATACCCTCATACCTGATTTGAAGGCTGAACGAGTACGGTGGCCAACTCCGTTTGATGCGATGATAGACGTCATCCGTTCCTATCGTGGCAGAAAGCTAGTGATCCTGGTAACTGGTGATCCGCTTTGGTACTCGGTCGGCGCTCGTATCACCAAAGCGATACCCGCAGAAGAAATCCGGTTTCATCCGCAACTATCTGCTTTTCAGTTGGCAGCAAGTCGTCTGGGTTGGTCGCTTGCAGATTGTGAAACACTTACAATCCATGGAAGAGCAGATAGCCAGATCATTCCGCATATTGCACCGAACGTTCGCCTGATCATTTTGACTCAGGATCGAACCAGTCCTGATGCTGTTGCAAAGATTTTGATCGAGCGGGGCTATGGCGATAGTTGTATGCGGGTGCTTGCTGCAATGGGTGGAGAAAACGAACTGTATTTTGAAGATGTTGCCTGCAAGTGGTCTAACTCAGTGCCGGACTTTCATACACTAGCGGTGGAGTGCATTGGGGGGCCTGATGCGCAAGTCTATGGGCGTATAGGCGGATTGCCTGATGATGCTTTTTTACATGATGGTCAAATGACCAAGCGCGTCGTGCGTGCAGCAACGTTATCGGCGCTTACACCCTATCCTGATGCGATCCTATGGGATGTTGGCGCTGGATGCGGCTCGATTGCAGTTGAATGGATGCGCGCTGCAAGAGGGGCAATGGCAGTAGCAATTGAGCCAGTTGAAAGCCGGGTTGCGATGATCCGGGAGAATGCCAAAAATCTTGGTACTGAAAAGATTCGTATCGTTGAAGGCAACGCACCAGCCGCGCTCAACGGCCTTGGGAGGCCAGATGCTGTGTTTATCGGTGGTGGCCTTACGGGTGAAGGTGTATTTGAAATCTGCTGGGAAACTTTGCGAGACGGCGGGCGACTTGTTGCCAATGCAGTGACGATTGAATCTGAGGCAAAGCTGTTAGAACTACAAGCAAGTTATGGTGGGGAGCTTAGCCGTATCAACGTTCAGCAGGCGGAGCCTGTTGGTCGATTTATGGGATGGAAGCCGTTTATGCCCGTAACGCAATGGAGTGTAGCCAAATGAAAGGTACACTCTACGGTATCGGAGTAGGTCCGGGCGATCCGGAACTGCTAACGCTTAAGGCGCATAGAATTTTGCAGGCTGCGGAAGTTATTGCCTATCCTGCACCCGATGATGGTGATAGTTTTGCCCGCACAATTGTGGCGCAGTTTATTACAAAAGATCAGCTGGAAATCCCGATTGTGATTCCAATGCGCATAGAGCGTTTTCCAGCAGCAAAAGTTTACGATGAAAAAGCAGTTGAGATTGCGGCCCAACTGGATGCTGGCAAGGATGTTGTTGTTTTGTGCGAAGGAGACCCGTTTTTTTACGGCTCGTTCATGTATCTGTTTGAGCGTTTGTCGGAGCGCTATCACAGTGAGATTGTACCGGGCGTTTCTTCGCTTATGGCTTCAGCGGCAGCACTTCATCGCCCGTTAGCGGCACGAAATGATATTCTTACCGTTTTGCCGGCCCCTTTGCCAGACGAAGTTCTTGCAGAAAAAATGCGCTCGGGCGACGCATTGGCATTCATCAAGGTCGGTCGGCATTTTTCTCGCATTGTCGCATTGATCGAAAGGGAAGGGTTGATGTCGCGTTCGGGGTATCTGGAGCGCGTAACGCTTGATAATCAGCAGGTAATGCCGCTTGAAAAAGCAAGTACCGACAATGCTCCCTATTTTTCGATGATCCTGATCTACAAAGGTGCTGAAGACTGGATCCAGGGACTAACGATCCCGATGGAGACCAAAGGATGAATATTCAGATCATTGTTTTATCTGAAACTGCAATGCCTTTGGCAAAACAGATTAAGGCTTCCGTGGGAGGGCAGGTTTTTGGTTTGGCGACGCGTTGTACGACGGCAGATCAGTATTTTGTTGATGCAAAGTCCCACATTCAAAATGCATTTAAAGGTGGTCAGAGAATAATTGCAGTCATGGCAGCAGGTGCGCTGATCCGATTGCTGGCGCCATGTCTGGAAGACAAGAACAGTGAACCTGCGGTAATTGCGGTTTCAGAAGACGGTTCTTCCGTGGTTCCCTTGCTTGGGGGACACCATGGTGCAAATACCTTGGCCCAGGAAATATCGAAAACCCTTGATAGTCATGCTGCAATTACCACGGCAGGTGACCTGAGATTTGGAATTTCTCTTGATCAACCGCCTGAAGGGTGGGTTTTGTCAAATCCGCAAGATGCGAAATCTGTGATGGCGTCAATTTTGTCTGGCGAGGAAGTTCGATTGCAGGGACGCTATATCAATGCCGCTAAGTGGTTGATGGAGAGCAATCTGCCGCTTGATGATGATGGTGAGATAGTCCTTTCTGTTTCAGAAACCGCGCGGGAAGCAATGCCCGGAGAACTTATCTATCATCCAAAGCGTCACGTCATCGGGCTTGGATGTGAGCGCGGTGTGAGTGCTGAAGAAGTCATCGACTTAATAGAAGCAACGCTTTCGGAAACAAAGATCGCGTTGGGTTCAATTGCTGGATTTGCCTCAATAGATCTGAAAGCTGATGAAGCGGCTCTAAATAAAGCAGCAAAGCATTATAAATTGCCTATTCGCTTTTTTGATGCTGCAACGTTGGAAGCCCAGACGCCAATGTTGGAAAATCCCTCAGAAGTGGTGTTTTCAGAAGTAGGTTGTCATGGAGTTGCGGAGGGTGCTGCGTTAGCATCCTGTCTATCGCCGATTGCGCTAGTGGTGCCAAAACGAAAATCAAAGCGTGTAACAATAGCCATTGCAAAAGCTTATGACATTGTGGACATGGATGAGATAGGAAGCGCTAGAGGCAACTTGTTTGTCGTTGGAATTGGACCAGGTAACTCAAACTGGCGGTCGCCTGAAGTTACCCAAATGATTGGAACCGCGACAGATCTGGTTGGGTATTCCCTTTATCTTGATCTGGTTTCTGAAATCTCAGCTGAAAAGGTTCGCCATGATTTTGATCTGGGGCGGGAAGAAGACCGGGTGCGTCATGCACTGGAACTGGCAGGCGAAGGTAAGCAGGTAGCACTTGTCTGCTCTGGTGACGCGGGTATCTACGCCATGGCGACGCTGGTTTTCGAGCTATTGGCCAATGGCGGGTTATCTCCTGCAGCACAGCGGGTGGGTGTCCAGGTGTCTCCCGGAATTTCCGCGCTTCAAGCAGCAGCAGCGCGCGCCGGTGCACCGCTTGGACATGATTTTTGCACAATTTCACTTTCTGATCTGTTGACCCCTTGGGAAGCCATTCAAATGCGGGTTAAGGCAGCAGCGGAAGGTGATTTTGTGATCGCGTTTTATAATCCGGTTTCAAAACGCCGGCGCAAGCAATTGGCCTATGCAAAAGATGTTCTCTTACAGCATCGACCAGGCGATACGCCAGTTATTCTAGCTACCAATCTTGGCCGGGAAGGAGAGGCAGTTCGAATTGTCTCTCTGGCTGAATTGATGGTTGATGATGTTGATATGCTCACGGTTGTAATAGTTGGCTCCTCTGATACCACAACGGTTGCAACAGGAGATGGCAAGACTTGGGTTTACACCCCGCGCGGTTACTCGGCAAAGACCGGAACTGGAATTAAAACCTTCGACGAAACGGCAAAAGTATGACTGTCTATTTTATTGGAGCAGGGCCAGGCGCACCTGATCTCATTACCGTTCGCGGACTTCGTCTGATCGAATCCTGCCCGGTCTGCCTTTATGCTGGATCTTTAGTGCCGGAGGAGATTGTTGCTGCTGCACCGGAAGATGCGCTCGTAAAAGACACAGCCCCAATGAACCTCGATGAGATCGTGGTTGATATTACCGAAGCGCATCGCGAGGGTAAGGATGTGGCTCGGGTTCACTCTGGGGATCCTTCCATTTATGGTGCGACGGCTGAACAAATGCGCCGGTTGGACGTGCTTGATATTCCCTATGAGGTTGTGCCGGGCGTTCCGGCTTTTGCGGCAACAGCTGCTAAACTCAAGACAGAACTAACCCTGCCGGAGATTGCTCAAACGGTGATTGTGACACGAACTGGCATGAAAGCATCGTCCATGCCCGAGGGAGAGCAATTGGAGGTTTTGGGGAAATCTGGCGCGACTTTGGCGATCCATTTATCGATCCGTAACCTAGCCTATATACGCAAAGCACTTGAACCGCATTATGGCGCTGATTGCCCGGTTATTATTGCCTACAGGGCAACCTGGCCGGATGAATTGTATTTTCGAACGACTTTGGCGGAGATGAGGAAAGTTGTCCGTGATCACAAAATCACACGGACAGCACTTGTGCTTGTCGGACCGGTTTTCGGTGAAGTGGAATTCCGCGACAGTGATTTATACAATGCGGATTTTAGTCATATTTTGCGCAATAAGGCTAAGAAAAAGAAACCTGTAAAATCTGCTTGATGAAGCCTATTTTTTTACTTTTGTTCCAAGGCTTTGATCGCATTATAGGTTTCTGTGTTGATTGGGGTGGAAACTGAATGCTTTTTGCCCAAGCGGATGATTTCGCCCTGTAATTCATCAATCTCGGTCGTTCTTCCCTTTTGCAAGTCCTCCCACATTGAGGAACGGGCCTGTGGGTCAATCGTCAGCATCTGTTTAGCGATAAGTTTGAATAGTGGCGTTGGCAGCCGCAGAATATACGGGATTATTGATGCACCAACCGGAGATGGCGGTTTTGGGTTGATGTGGGCAGCTTGCATAACCTTTAGCCCTTCTTCCCAATGCTCTGCCATTCGCGTCCGCCAATACCGATCTGACAAATGCTGCATAAGCGTCAGGTCCGACAATGCATTCAGAGCATTGTTTAGGTTGACCAGCAATTTGCCGTGAAGCACTTCATTCATATTGTTAGCGTTTTCAATTAGCAAATTGGGTACAGACAGCGTGGAGGAGAGATCTGGATTGCCCGCCTCCATAACTATATTTCCGCTCGTGCCGCGATGAAACTTTCCTTCGCCCAGGTGTACGACATTAAACGGCACCATTCCGGCCCGGACATCAAACCTGGGCAGTAACTCTTTTAGCTTGGCGGCATTTGTGACACCGTTCTGCAAACTAACAATAACTACCTTCGGATTTGCATGTGCGAGAATGTAATCTGCCATTTCCGCAGTTGCCCCACTTTTAACCGTCACCAGCACAATATCTGCATTTGACAGTAAGGAAGCATCTTCGTTGATATGAAGTTGTTGATACGGCAAATCAACATTCATTCCCGAATAGTCTGTCAGGTGAAGTCCGTTGTTTTCTATTTCAATGGCGATCCGTTTTCGCCCGAAGAACTGAACCGTGTGGCCAGTATCTGTCAGCAAGCCTCCGACAAAGCAGCCAATACTTCCTGCGCCTGCAATTGTAATGATCGGACCTGAAGCCATGTCTATTTCTCTCTTTGGATCATAATAACTGGAAGGTTCATTTCGCGTGCTGCTTTAATTTTCGCGTAAGCGCCTGTGCCGCCGGAGTTTCTGCAGACGATGTGCGTGATACTATTCTCTTTTAGAACCTTTGCTTCCGCATCTGGGTCGCTGGAAGGTTTGCCGATCAATAATTCATGGTTCGGTAGGGACAGTGGTGCTTCTGGTTGATCAACTATCCGTACGAGAAAGAACACATCTTCGCGCTTTGCAAAAGGGGCGATGTGTTGCTTTCCCAAGGCAAGTAAAACGCGAGCCTGGCTGGGAATAATCGTGCAGGCTTCTTCGATCGACGATACCGCCTGCCATCTATCACCTGGCTGGTTTTCCCAAGCAGGACGGGAATAGCATTCAAACTGCACGCCGGTAAGTT
>JBCCBE010000074.1:0-16932 GCA_039814425.1 Pseudomonadota bacterium | reverse complement strand
TTGCCATCTTTAAGGTCAATCGCGGGGAACAGAATTTTACCCATGGCAAATGCCCTTGTTGGATTGCATGCGCTCGCGGGTAAACCGCTGCGGGCAATGCGGGTTGCCATCTTTAAAGTCAATCACCGGGAGCAAAATTTTACTTTTGCGGGCCTTGGTCATGGCTGCCATCCAAGGAAGTTTCCGATCAAGGAAAGGCCAAAGCGCTGGCTTTTTTCAGGGTGAAACTGAGTGCCAAAAAGGTTGTCCCGGGCAACAATTGCAGTCACCGGACCACCATATTCAGTAGTTGCTATGCGTTCTTTTGGATTCTTACACTCCAGATAATAAGAATGCACAAAATAGGCGTGCAAGCCATCTTCTCCTGTATCTATACCGGTTAGCAGAGGGTGCGGACTTTCAACATCAATCGTATTCCAGCCGATTTGCGGTATCTTGAGACTTTTATCTGCCGGTTGCATTCGCACAACGTCGCCACCGATCCAGCCAAAACCTTTGGTTGTGGTTTTTTCTAGCCCACGCTCCGCCATTAACTGCATCCCAACACAGATGCCGAAAAAAGGTTTTTCCCTTGCAATGACTGCTTCCTGAAGCGCTTCGACCATACCATCGACGGCATTCAATCCCTCTCGGCAATCTGCATAGGCACCGACACCCGGCAATACAATACGATCAGCACGGCGAACAAAATCCGGGTCACTGGTCAGAACTATATTTGCGCTGAAATTGTTTTCACTGGATGCGCGCTCAAATGCTTTTTGTGCGGATCGTAAATTTCCCGAACCGTAATCAATAATTGCAACTTGCATGTCTTATTCCGGAAAAAGGCCCAATGCCGGAGCAGGGGCGGTCGAACGGCCAGTCGAAATTAGTTGCGGTTTTTCTTTGCGTTCGCGCATAACACTTGCTGTTTCAGCTCTTGCCCCATCGCCATGCTCCGCGATGTAGCGAATTTCTGCCTCATCCCGATTTTCACCTTCCACGGTTGCGGCAAAACGCCAACCAGCACGCTCAAGCCGGTTCATCAAAAACTGGTTACCTTCAAGAAATAGATAAAGGCCCGGTATGGCAGATAGATACAATACCGCTGTACCCAACTGCCAGCTTGCAATAATCGCAATTGTCATCATTACACCCGCATAGACCAAGAGTTCCAGCCACAATTTATGAAAGGTGAGCCATATCGGCGGTGCGATCAATGCCCATGGCGCTTTAGTGTCTGGAACAAGCCGAAACATTTCCAGCTCATTATCACCTGCGGTGGGGGGAAGAAATACACAATAAGCAGTCATACAGACTGTTTAATCCTCTCGCCCGAGCAAAACAACCGGGAATTTTGTTACAGGGAGCCCTTAGTTGAAGGAATACGATCTGCCTGTCGCGGGTCGATTTCAATCGCGGTTCGTAGCACTCTTGCTACTGCCTTAAAGCAAGTTTCAGCGATATGGTGATTGTTGGCGCCATAGTGATTGGTGACATGCAGTGTAATCCCTGCATTCTGTGAAAAGGCTTGAAAGAACTCACGTACCAGTTCTGTGTCAAATGTGCCGATTTTTGGTGCTGAAAAAGATACATCCCATACTAGGAACGGTCTTCCCGAAACATCAATTGCAGCCCGGGTAAGCGTTTCATCCATTGCAAGGTCAAGTGATGCATACCGCATGATCCCCTTGCGATCACCAAGTGCCTGCGACAATGCCTGACCTAATACAATGCCCGTATCCTCAACTGTGTGATGGTCATCAATGTGCAAATCCCCATCGGCCCGGATTTTCATATCTATCAGCGAATGACGGGAAAGTTGATCAACCATATGATCAAAAAATCCGACACCGGTTTTGATATCGTATTCACCACTTCCATCCAGATCAATTTCAACGGAAATATCCGTTTCAGCCGTTTTACGGGCAAGGCTTGCCGTGCGCATCTTAGTTTCCTGAGGATTTTTAAACCGAAAATCCTATATCAGCCCTTTGATTAGAAAGCCATATCAGGTGCATGGCTATGGTTAATAGAGGTTAACCAGGCAATCTGCATAGCCCACAAAAAGGCAACGGGTTGGAAACTGAATTCAAAGTTCTTACATGACAGCAGAAATTAAACGAGAGTTTTGAATGTCAAATCTACCGCAAATGCATGCAACAACCATTGTAACCGTTCGAAAAGGCGGCAAAGTGGTTATCGCGGGCGATGGCCAGGTGAGCCTTGGCCAAACCGTAATAAAGGGTAACGCGCGAAAAGTTCGCCGAATTGGCAAGAATAGTGACGTGATTACCGGATTTGCCGGTGCAACGGCCGACGCTTTCACATTGCTTGACCGGCTTGAAAAGAAGCTGGAACAATACCCTGGCCAGTTGATGCGTGCGTGCGTGGAACTTGCAAAAGACTGGCGGACAGATAAATACCTGAGAAATCTTGAGGCAATGATGCTGGTCGCGGATACATCAACATCACTTTGCGTTACCGGAAATGGCGACGTGTTAGAGCCAGAAGGTGGTATTATGGCAATCGGATCTGGCGGGAATTATGCACTTGCTGCTGCCCGGGCGCTTGATGACAGCAAGCTTTCAGCAGAAGAAATTGCGCGCAAGGCACTGAAAATCGCTGGTGAAATCTGCGTTTACACCAATGACAGTATTGTTCTGGAAAGTCTGGATGAGGCTTAAAAAGCTTGATCCTTTCCAGACACATCATGCCAATAAATTCAATCAAAATTACAATTGAGACTTAAATGACCAATTTTTCGCCCCGTGAAATAGTTTCTGAACTGGACCGCTATATTATCGGCCAGAAAGACGCCAAGCGTGCGGTTGCCATTGCACTTCGTAATCGCTGGCGACGGCTTCAGCTTGAAGGCAATATGCGCGAAGAAGTTATGCCGAAAAACATTCTGATGATCGGTCCAACCGGTGTTGGTAAAACTGAAATCTCACGCCGCCTTGCTAAAATGGCAGGTGCGCCGTTTATCAAGGTTGAGGCAACCAAGTTTACCGAAGTTGGCTATGTGGGTCGTGATGTAGAACAGATCATTCGTGATTTGGTGGAAATTGGTATCAATCTGGTTCGCGAAAAGAAACGCGAATCTGTAAAAGCAAAAGCTCATCTTGCGGCCGAAGAGCGCGTTCTTGAAGCACTGGTCGGCACCAATGCAAGCCCGGCAACACGCGAATCGTTTCGCAAGAAACTGCGCGACGGTGAACTTGATAACAAGGAAATTGAAATTGAGGTTGCTGATACCAGCAATCCAATGGGCGGTATGGAAATTCCGGGCATGCCAGGTGCAAGTGTCGGGGTTATGAACATCAATGACATGTTCGGAAAAGCCTTTGGCGGACGAACCAAAAAACGCAAGACAACTGTTTCTGAATCCTATGAAGCGCTGATTGCTGATGAATCAGATAAGATGCTGGATGATGAGCAGATTGTTGCGGAGGCGGTCGAGTCTGTAGAAAATAATGGCATCGTATTTCTTGATGAGATCGACAAGATCGCTGTCAACGATCAACGCGGTGGAGCTGGTGTTTCCCGTGAAGGTGTTCAGCGCGATCTCTTGCCGCTTGTTGAAGGCACTATTGTCACAACTAAGCATGGTCAGGTAAAAACTGACCACATTTTATTTGTTGCATCCGGCGCGTTTCATGTCTCCAAGCCCTCAGACCTTTTACCAGAATTACAGGGCCGGCTTCCTATACGGGTTGAATTGCGTGCGCTTGAAAAGGAAGACTTTCAGCGAATTTTGACTGAGACCGAAGCAAGTCTGATCAAACAATATATTGCCCTGATCGGTACGGAAGATGTGTCGATAGAGTTTACCGATGATGCAATTGAAAAAATTGCGGATGTGGCAGTTGATCTCAATGCTTCAATCGAGAATATCGGCGCGCGAAGACTACAAACAGTAATGGAACGCATTTTGGACGAAATATCCTTTGAAGCACCCGATCTAAACGACAAGCATGTGGTGGTCGATGCAAAATACGTATCAGAGCATATCGATGATCTAGCAAAAGACATCGATTTAAGCCGCTACATTCTTTAGCGCGTAATTGGCATAGTATCTCGACTCGACGAAAACTTTATGTAACGTAACGCCACCTGATAATTTGGGGAATGGTTATGCTACGTAGTTTTCTCTTATGTGTTGTGTTGGTATTGGGGTTCATACTCCCAGCCTATGCTATAACAAAGGTACCGCCGGGAAATCGCAGCTCAACACAACCCACAATCCCCTACGGATCCGTGTCACGCACCCGGGCAACCGATGGTAACTTTCAAGCAAAATACGAAAAAATCCGTGATCTGATCGCCGGAGATAAGAAGCTCAAAGGCAAAATTAAGAAGGCGGCCAAACAATATGGTATCGCTCCGATCCATATTGTCGGCGCACTAGTTGGCGAACATACCTACAATGTTGATGCGATAGATCGGCTACAAACCTATTACGTAAAAGCGATATCCTACTTAAATTCCGATGTGAAATTTGCCCATGGCCGGGAACGAGTGACAAAGTTTGTGGCGCGACCGCAATTTGCCAAATGTGGCACAGCTAGCGATTCCTATGATCTTTGGGCATGCCGCGAGTCAGTTTGGAATACTTCTTTTAGAGGAAAAAATGTTGATGGAACCGCCTGGCCAAACGATCGGTTCGGTAAGGTATTCTTCCAACCGTTTTATGCGGGGCAAACGTTTGGACTTGGCCAATTAAATCCGCTTACGGCTTTGCGGGTAACCGATCTTGTATCCCGGGTGAGTGGCGGACGACCCCTGAAAGCAAATAAGGCAAACAAAGTTTACGAAGCCATCATGGAACCGGATTCCACGCTTGAATACATGGCAGCGGTTTTAAAGGTTTCAATTGATGCATATCGGCAAATCGGCGGTTTTGATATTTCAGATAACCCAGGCATAACAGCTACGCTTTATAATCTCGGCGATGTCAGAAATCGGGCTAAAAAGGCAAAAGCGCGTGGTGGTATGCCAAAGGAAAACTATTACGGTTGGCTGGTTAATCAAAAGCGCGCTGAGCTTGAAGCTATTATTCGCTGATTTTCAGAATTGAAACCCAATAGGGTTTAATCCTCTATTCCTTGGGTTTAATACGCCTTATCCTGACATAAAGAGCACCGCCGCCACCATGATTAGCGTGAGCTTCATGAAAACCAGACGCCAATGCTCTAAACTCCGGTTGATTTATCCAACGTGGAACTGCCTGACGCAGAATGCCTTCACCGCGCACTCCCTTGCCGGTAATTACCAGTACAGTTCGTCGGCCCATTAAACGTGAGGCCTGCAAAAATCGGAAAAGACTTCGGTGTGCGTCTGCCTGTGTCATTCCATGAAGATCAATCCGTCCTTCAATATCAATCCTTCCTTTGGCGATTTTCCGGCGCATTGGTTCATCTAAAAACCCAGGCTTTGGCGCACGAGAAACCGACGTTGCTGCCGGTTCAGGAACATATGGCTTGATTGTGCGTTGCGGTGGTCTGGAAACTTCTGTCAGAAGTTTTTCGGAATGGTCGATCTTTGAAACGAATTCATCAGGATTAAACCGGTTATGCTGCAACGGCTTGGTGGTGCGTTTTACCCGATCCCAAAGGTCTTTATCATCTTTGCGAGATTGAGACATGAAGCTAGGCTCTCGGTTGCAGCGTTATGAAATCGGTTTCATGGCGCACGGAACCGGCAATTAGGCCCGCCTCATTTCCAGAACCGATAAACAGATCACCACGCGACGGACCGATGATTGCTGAACCCGTATCCTGCGCAATCATCAAGCGCTGGAATGGCACATTTTGAGAAGGCAATGGTTTAGCAGTAGCGATCCATACCGGTGTTCCATACGCATGAACGGTCCGGTCAACTGCAAGACTGCGGCCAGGCGTTAATTGTACACCAGCGGCCGCCAAAGGACCAAGATCTGGGCTTTGATTCTCGATGTTGGTAAAGAAAATGAAAGAGCGGTTATTGTGCAAGACTTCCATAGCACGTGGTAAATCTGCACCCAGCCATGCGCGCATGTTTTTCATGTTGGCCTGTTCAACCGTCATGATCCCGCGATCGACCAGCAGTTTTCCAATCGAAGTATACGGATGACCGGTTTTACCAGCATAGGAAACGCGCATGCTGGATCCGTCTGAAAAAATCATTCGGGCGGACCCCTGAATATGGATATAAAAGCCCTCAATTGCTGATTTAAGCCAAACCAGTTCTAGCCCTTGATCGCGAAGGGCGCCGTCATCGATCTGTTTTCTGTCATAATATTCAACAAGCTTATCGCCATCCCGGCGGGCATATTCAATTTCTGCAGACAGGTTTGCGGTTCGGTTGGAATTATCAAGCTTCACCAGATCGGCTGGGCGTTTATACAGTGGATAGGAAAATGCTTCCGAACGTGTACGCGATGCTTCGACTTCCGGTTCAAAGTATGCAGTCACGAAGCCGGATGCTTGTTGCGGTTTTACAGGTTCAAAATGAGTTTCAAAGAAGTTTCTGGCGGCAATGGCGGTCTTTATCCCATTACCTGCTGCCAGCGCTTTCTTTGCAATCTCAATGAGCGCGGTGGATGGTGGCGTTCCGGGTCTTGATTCATGCACATTTTCAACCAACGCACGCGCTGATATTCGAAAACAGGAAAATGCTGCTAAATGATCATCGGCTTCCCATCCGTTAAGCTGGGAAAATGGCACCGGTGAGCCCGACATGAAATCAGATTAACCTTCTGCTTCTGTGGCTACCAGTTTCCAATTTGGATCGCGTGAACGGATATCACGAGAGAAAGTCCAGATATCGGTTACACGGACAACGTCGTTTTCATTACCATCGATGATCTCGCCTTCTTTGTCGACGGTTGCGGAAACAATTTGTGATTCAAACCGAACTGTAACATTAGCATCGCTATCGCGGACTTCGGCAGCCCTGATATCTGCACTATCAATGCCAACAAAAGAAGATTTTACAGTTTCTCCCTTTTCAGAACGATCATTGATTACGCTTTCAAATCCCTCGAACACGCTGGGAGAAAGAAGATTTCGCAAAGTCTGCTTGTCACCGTCTGCAAATGCATTGACGATCATTTCATAGGCCATTTCGGCACCAGACAAGAATTCTTTCGGGCTGAAATCAGAATCCGTCGCTAGAATATCCTTTAAGCCCTTGCTCAGTTTGGTACGCGGTTTGGCAATTTCCTCAATTTCTTCCAGATGCGGATTTTTCTCTTCGACAGAAGTATTATTATTGCGCTGCGGTAAGGTCACCACATTATCGGCAACCGGCTCACTATCATTATCGTTATCGTTCTTGGCTTGTCTTTTAGTGGCCTTATCAAAGTAATCATCCGGCTTTTGATGGCCCGTGCGCTGCCCAAGTACTGAACGCAAACGTAACAATATGAAGACCGCAATTGCGATTGTTATAAGGGTGGTTAGATCAAAGAATTCCATGGGTATGCCAAATCACTCAGTTAGGACCAATATAGGTCTGATTTTACGTCTTGCAAAGGTAAGCATTCAAATGAAGCTTTGTAATTCCTATATAAATTTGAATCAACGCTTGGAGAATCAATGCCTTTCGGAATTGTACCCTTTTTATTATTGTTCATTCCGGTATTGGAAATAGCCGTTTTTATCCTGATTGGTGGAGAAATCGGCGTTTTTCCAACGCTGGGAATGATTTTGCTCACCGCAATCATCGGATCAATCCTGTTGCGTGTGCAAGGTTTTTCTATTCTATCACGAATTCAGGAAAAAAGCAGGGATGGTGGTATTCCAGGTAAAGAACTGGTCAATGGCGTAATGATCGTTATAGCTGGGGTTTTGCTTCTTACCCCCGGCTTTGTAACTGATTCCATTGGTTTTTTACTGTTTTTCCCACCATTTCGGCAATTCCTTTGGTCCTCTGTAGCCTCGCGGGTAATCGTGAGTTCCGGCATTCCCGGAAATGCGGATCCCTATGCCGATAAACGAACTGGTGGCAATAGGCAGGATCATGCTGACAGACCAAACGAGGAGAAAGTTGTCGATCTGGATTCGAGCGAATTTTCCGAAAAACCTAATCCCAACAGTCCTTGGAAAGACGTGCGATAGTTGTAAAACACACATCTATCGTCTTGTACCTTTGAAGCGGAAATGTTAGCCAGCCGCAATTTGTAATTTTACACATATTCAAATTGGGAGGCCCGACCCGCCTATGGTTAAGAAAGCAACACCAAAGAAGACGACAAGAGCAAAGTCTACAACGGCTAAGAAACCGGCTGCCGCCAAAGAGGAAACACCGGCTGCAGAAGCGCCTGCGCCAGCTGCTACAGAAAACGGCCAAAGCCAGGAGCAGATGGCACCACAAATGAATGTGTTAGCGCAGTACGTTAAGGACTTTTCATTCGAAAATCCAAATGCTCCGAATTCATTGCGACCACGGGACAAGGCGCCGGATATCAATATCAATATTAATGTTAATCCCACGCCTCTTTCAGAAACTGATTTCGAGGTTGAATTAAAACTGGATGCTAAGGCGACTAACGGAGATGAACTTCTATTTAACGTGGAGTTGATTTATGCAGGCGTATTCCGGATGCAGGGCATACCACAGGAAGCACTGCAAGCGGCTGTATTAATAGAATGCCCTCGCCTGCTTTTCCCGTTTGCGCGCCAGATCATCGCTGAAGCAACCCGTAATGGCAGCTTCCCGCCATTGATGATTGACCCGGTTGATTTTGCACAATTGTTCCGCCAGCGCATGGCCGAGCAACAACGTGCTAACGCTTAAGAAAACAGACAACCGAGAAATGTACTAGTGGCGGGTTTTACCCGCCCATGTCTTCTTCCAGATTGCATCATCACCAAGCGTTTTAATAAACTCTTTATGTTGGGCTAAAACTTCCTCTGTCAGGCGTGGTTTCAGCGGTTCGCTGCGCTGCCGGGCTTGATTTACCCTACCGTCACCGGGGGAAGTTGGCTGATTGCTGGAAATCTTGGATTCATCCAGTCCCAATGTTGCCTGTCTGCCACCCGTTAATTCAAGATAAACTTCGGCTAGTAACTCGGAATCCAGTAACGCGCCGTGTTTTTCACGGTGTGAATTGTCAACCTGAAACCGATTGCACAACGCATCAAGTGAATTTCGCTGCCCTGGAAACTTTCGACGCGCGATCTGAAGCGTATCAATTACCCGATCGTTAGAAATAGCGGTACGCCCTAGTCGTTGTAATTCGGCATTCAGAAATCCCATGTCAAATGAAGCATTATGAGCAACCAGGAAGCCCTCACCGAAGAAATCGTCAAATTCGGTAAGCACCTGTTCAAAGGTTTTCTTGTCGGACAGGAATTCATTTGAAATCCCATGGATCTGAAGCGCATCGGGGTGGACATCTCTGCCCTGCGGATTGAGGTAGACGTGATAACTATTGCCGGATGGAAACCGATTGATTAATTCTATTGCGCCGATTTCAATTATACGGTCCCCGTCAGTCGCACTGAGGCCGGTAGTTTCGGTATCAAATATAATTTCTTTCAAGCGTTCCTGCATGGAATGAATGTAGCCCGGCAAATTATATTTTGGAGACAATCCGAACGGTTTACACAGTTAATTCTTTGATGATTTCCTCAACACGCAAACGGGCAGCTTCCAGGCCTTTGCCGGTATCAATCAAAAAGTCAGCATTTTTGCGCTTTTCAGCATCGGGCACTTGTCGCGATAGTATATTGAGGAATTTTTCCTCCGTCATTCCTTCTCGTGCCAGAACTCTTTCGCGCTGCACCTGTGCTGGAGCGGTCACCACAATAATTTTATCGACGCGGTTTCGACCACCGGTTTCAAACAACAAAGGAATATCCAAGACAACAAGGGGATTGGTCGCGTCTTCCGCCTGCTTTAGAAATTCCCGTTCTTTGGCATGAACCAGTGGATGGATCAGCGCTTCAAGCTGTTTCAAACGTGCCGGTTTGCCGATTACCTGCGATGACAGTAAAGTCCGGTCGATTTTTCCATCTATGGTCACACCGGGAAATTCCTGTTCAACATGCTTTACTGCTTCCCCTTCATAAAGAGCATGCACCGTAGCATCCGCATCATAAACCGGAATACCTGCATCACGGAACATCTGGGCAGTGGTACTTTTCCCCATACCTATTGAACCGGTTAGCCCTGCCTTAATCATTCAGCGCTTCCAGTACATGTTGACGTAATTCATCGGTAACATCCGGTCTGATACCAAACCATTTTTCAAAACCGGGAACGGCTTGATGCAATAACATTCCCAGGCCATCAACTGTTTCCAGATTATGTTGTTTTGCAGCTAGTAAAAATGGGGTTTCAAGCGGTGTATATACAATATCTGTAACGATCGCGTTGGCTTGGGCCTTTCCTAGATCAGGAAATATCATGTCCAATTTTCCGGCCATTCCAACAGAAGTGGTATTAACAATCAAATCAGCAGTTTGGATATGATCGATTGCAGAATCCCACTTGCCTGCGGAACAGGTCTTTCCAAAGTGGTTTGCAAGATTTATGGACCGTTCCAAAGTACGATTTGCAATATGAATATTTTTAAAGCCCGCTTCTATCAATGCGTAAATAATTGCACGTGATGCTCCGCCTGCACCAAGGATTAATGCAGATTGTCCCTCTCTCCAGCGTGGCAAAAATTGATCAAGATTGGCAGAAAATCCATAGGCATCCGTATTGCCGCCACATAAAGTACCGTTTTCACTAAACCATAAAGTATTTACAGCTCCGATAGCGCGGGCCGCCTTATCGGGTATATCGATATTTTTAAAAGCGGTTTCTTTGTGCGGAATGGTAATATTTCCACCTTCAAATCCTGAGGACGATAGGGCTTTTAAAAATTCTGGAAAGTTGGTTTCCTCTACGGGTAACGCTTCATATGAACCATCGATGCCAAGTTTCTTTAGCCAAAATCCGTGCAACACCGGTGATAGAGAATGAGAAATCGGCCAGCCGGTAACAAATGCTTTCTTCATCCGTCGATTAACTCGCGATTTCGTAATTCGGCTAAAAGTGGCAGGAGCGGCAATCCGATAATGGAAAAGAAGTCACCCTCTATTTTTTCAATCAGATTAATACCGATGCCTTCAATCTGGTATGCGCCAACGCTGGACAGGATTTTGTCTCCAGCACTGGATGTGTAGCGCCCGATAAATGCTGGATCGAGTTTGCGGAATGTAATCTGGCAAGATTCCACATAGGACCAAAGAACTTCACCATTAGATACCAATGCAACGGCAGAATTCAATCGATGTGATTTACCGGATAGAGCCAGCAGACGGCGATGTGCTTCTTCCATATCCTTTGGTTTATGGATCAGGTTACCTTGAAATGAAAGCGTTTGATCACAACCAATTACGAAAGAAGCCGAATAACGTCCGGAAACTTCTGTTGCCTTTGCAATTGCGAGCACTTCTGCGACGTCGCTAGCGCCAAGTCCTGCTTTTAAGATCGGCGCTTCCACTTCGCGCTCATCTATCTGGGCAGAAATGGTCTGGAACTCTACGCCTGCATTCTCCAGCAGTTGGGCTCGGTGTTTGCTTTTTGATGCAAGGATTAGATCACTCATCAGGTGTATTTTTCTGATCGCGTATTGCTACATGCTTTGCATGGAGCGCTAAAACCGCAGCCGCTGTTTCTTCAATGGATCGGCGTGATACATCAATCATTGGCCATCCATGCCGATTAGCGAGTTTTCTTGCGGTTGCGAGTTCTTCTGAAATTGCGGCCCGATCGGCATAGCCATCAGAGTAACCAGCCGCGTTTAGCTCCAACAGGCGATTTTGACGAACCTGTTGAACGCGATCAACTGACGCGACTAAGGTCACGATAAGCGGGTGTTTTGCATTAATAACCGCATCTGGTAGTTCCATTCCAGGAACAAGCGGAATATTAGCGGTCTTGATACCTCTATTGGCCAGGTAAATACTGGTAGGTGTTTTTGAGGTACGGCTAATACCCAATAGGAAAAGGTCGGCTTCCTCTACATCTTCCGGAACGACACCATCATCGTGTAGCATGGTAAAATTCAGCGCATCTATGCGTTTGAAATACTCGGTATCCAAAACATGCTGCGCGCCAACTACCCGTTTAATCGGTTTACCCAGATATGACTGGAAAGTCTGAAAGATCGGCTCCAACACCGAAACGCTGGGAATTCCGATCTCCTTGCACTGTTCCTCGAGATAATCTGTCACTTCATTATCTGCAATTGTATACAGAACAATACCCGGATCTTTGCTAATCGCCTCAATTACACCATCGAGCTGGCGTCGGTTTCTTATAAGTGGGTAAACGTGTTCAATCGCCTGTCTAGAATGATATTGCGATGTAACTGCTCTTGCAGCAGCGATGATCGTTTCGCCGGTTGAATCCGATATTAAATGAAGATGGAAATAATTACTGGAAGTTTGCACGCTTTTGGTCCGATTTGTGGATACTTGTGGAAAAATTTACGCAGTCTGCGGGTAGTGGCACTTTTTTCCCCGCTAGCCTTAAAATCAGCCACAAATTCGTTTTGGTATAATGGTTTTATACAGTCCTGTGAATAGCGGTAATTTCTTCAGTATGCATAATTATTCAACAGTCAGATATTTATTAATGCTCATTATTAAATCGATAAACATTTGATATATATAGATAAAGTAGTAATTTTCCCCGAAATTAACATCTTGTGCTGTTTCGGAAATCGTTTTACATACTTGGTGTCACTAAAATTGGACAAGTGTGGATTACCGTGAATACCCGTAATTCACAGACTCTAATAATAATAAGAACCTAATCGAGAGATCTTTATTTTAGAAGGTTGTGGAGGAAAGATTGAGAAAAGTCATGAATGTCTTGAATGGTGGTGTAGAAGACATCCCACCGATATGGCTTATGAGACAGGCAGGACGGTATCTACCAGAGTATAGAGAAACCCGTAAAACAGCGGGTGGTTTCCTAAATCTTTGTTATACGCCAGAATTGGCTATTGAAGTGACATTGCAACCAATTAGACGGTTTGGTTTTGATGCATCGATTCTTTTTTCAGACATTCTCGTGATTCCTGATGCGCTAGGACGCAAAGTGGAATTCAAAGAAGGTGAAGGACCTGTCCTTGAGCCGATAACGAAAGAAGAAATTGGAAAACTTAATAGCGAGGGTTTTCTTTCGCATCTTAAGCCTGTGCTAGAAACTGTAACTGGGCTTCGTTCCGAACTTCCTGATGAAACGACATTACTAGGTTTTTGTGGTGCGCCTTGGACTGTTGCGACTTACATGATTGCTGGCCATGGGACCAGTGATCAGGCACCTGCTCGCCTGTTTGCGTTTAAGGAACCCGAGGTTTTTCAAAATCTCATGGACGTCCTTGTGGAAGCATCGTCTGAATATTTAGTTGCCCAACTGCGAGCTGGCGCCGATGCGGTACAAATTTTTGATTCTTGGGCAGGTATTTTAGGGGGTGACCAGTTTGAAAGATGGTGCGTAGAGCCAGTAGCCAGAATAGTTCGAAATATTCGTAAAGAAATACCTGATGCCAAGATTATTGGGTTTCCAAGAATGGCTGGAAGTCAATATTATGGATACCGGGAGAAAACGGGTGTTGATTGCCTGGGATTAGATTGGGCTGTCCCGATCGATCAGGCTCAAAAGCTTCAAGAGCAAGGCGCGGTACAGGGTATGCTTGACCCGTTGCGATTAATCTCCGGCGGTAAATCCTTAGATGAGGGTGTAGATACCATACTTGAAGGCCTTAGCGGTGGACCGTTTATATTTAATCTTGGTCATGGGATAACACCTGCGACTCCGATAAATCATGTGGAGCAAATGCTTAAGAGAGTTCGAGGCTAGATTTAGAGTGCGCTATGTACGAGTGGGTTAAAGCTTTTCATATATTGGCGGTTATCAGCTGGATGTGTGGTCTTTTATATCTACCACGTCTGTTGATATATCATTTTGATTCAGAAACCGGTTCTGTTCAGTCTGACACTTTTAAAATAATGGAGCGTAGGCTTCTTAAGGCCATTATGCTTCCGGCAATGCTTGTTACCTGGGTATTGGGCATCTGGTTGGTTTTTCTGACGGCTGCGTATTCAGAAGGCTGGTTTGTAACAAAGTTCTTTTTGGTAGTATTAATGACCGCATTTCACGGATTTCAATCAAAGTGGGTAAAAGAGTTTGCAGCCGAAAAGCGGTTGCGATCAACAAAATTTTACCGGTTTGCGAACGAAGGCCCGACGGTTTTGATGATTTTAATCGTAATTCTTGTTGTAGTTAAACCTTTTTAGGCAATTCGTCTTAAAGCATGAATTTTAGGTCTTGTAGGAATCTACTTTAAGGGTTATCTCTACGTAAACCTGCCTATTGGCCGCTTGATGTACGTGAATCGCGGCTATTCTCGATATATAATTAGGATTTTGTCTTCATGGAACAGATGAAGCTTCAGGAATTGAATTCCAAGAGCCCTACCGATCTTGTGACTTTTGCAGAAGGTCTTGAGGTCGAAAACGCCAGCACAATGCGCAAGCAAGAATTGATGTTTGCTATCTTGAAAAGCCTTGCTGAACAGGATGTTGAAATCATCGGTGAAGGTGTTGTAGAAATTTTACAGGACGGTTTTGGGTTTTTGCGTTCAGCAGGTGCTAATTATCTGCCTGGTCCGGATGATATTTATATCTCTCCTTCCCAGATACGCCGATTTTCTCTGAAAACGGGTGATACTGTCCAGGGTCCGATCCGTAGTCCAAAGGACGGTGAACGGTATTTTGCACTGTTAAAAGTCGATACTATTAACTTTGAAGATCCAGAAAAAATTCGCCATAAAATTCACTTTGATAATCTGACACCACTTTATCCTGACGAACGGTTTATGATGGAGATTGATGATCCTACGGTAAAGGATCTGTCTGGTCGGGTTATTGATCTTGTTGCGCCGCTTGGTAAAGGTCAGCGTGGCCTGATTGTTGCGCCGCCGAGAACTGGTAAAACCGTTCTGCTACAAAATATTGCTCATTCGATAACGGCAAACCATCCAGATAGCTATTTGATCGTACTTCTTATTGACGAACGTCCGGAAGAGGTCACAGACATGCAGCGGTCGGTACAGGGTGAAGTCGTATCTTCTACCTTTGATGAACCGGCTGTACGTCACGTGCAAGTAGCTGAAATGGTTATTGAAAAGGCCAAACGACTAGTTGAACATGGGCGCGACGTGGTAATCCTGCTTGATTCAATTACGCGTCTTGGGCGCGCCTATAATACGGTTGTTCCTTCCTCCGGTAAGGTTTTGACCGGCGGTGTAGATGCGAATGCACTTCAGAGGCCAAAGCGGTTCTTTGGCGCAGCGCGGAACATTGAAGAAGGTGGATCACTTACGATTATCGCAACAGCACTGATCGATACTGGTAGTCGTATGGATGAAGTTATCTTTGAAGAATTTAAAGGCACTGGTAACTCGGAGATTGTGCTTGACCGGAAGGTTGCAGACAAACGGGTTTATCCATCGATGGATATCCTCAAGTCTGGTACGCGTAAGGAAGACCTGCTGGTTACAAGGGAAGATCTGCAAAAAGTATTTGTGCTGCGTCGTATTCTGTCATCGATGGGGACAACCGATGCAATCGAGTTCTTGATCGACAAGCTAAAGCAGACAAAAACCAATGGTGAATTCTTCGATACGATGAACACCTAGAGTACCGTGCTTCTAGCTTGATATTCAGGCTACGCGGTTTATTGCTTCAAATAGGCTTCCAGTTCCTCTGACGAATGCAAGGGTGCACTACAGGTCTGGTTTTGACAAATCACAGCGTAGGCGTGCTTTGACGTCTCAGGTGCACTTTGCGGCAAATCAGTAACAAGGGTCAGGTCGTTAAGACTTTCTGCAATTTTAATTGAGCCTGCCCAGATCGGTGTTTTAATTGCGGTGTCGAGGAGTGGTTTTGCTAATTCCGGTGTGCCGATAATTGCGATCTCCTTCAAATTAAACCACTCGTCCAGTGCGTTCATAAACGCAGCCATGCCATAGGGGCTGTCTTTGGCGACGGCCTGCTGACTGGATATCAGGTTTAGAACGGTTTCTTTACTGACGATAGTCGAGGCTCCAGTATTAAGGTGAATGAATGCCTCCAGGATTTGTGATGCTGCTGATGGATTAGCCTCATCTAGATTGGTCGTTGGTCTGAATGGTAAATCTTTTGTCTTGGCGGAATTTAAATAAAATCCGCCCGACCCATCCGTATAATCATCCAGCAGAGTTCTCGCCCACCTGTCAGCTCTTTCAAAGTATGACGCCTGTCCCGTAGCATAACATAGGCTTATAGCTGCATTCATCATTGCCGCATAATCTGAGGCATTGGCGGGGCCGGAATGAATACCATCCCGACTTGAATGGACCATGTCACCGCTATCGAGATTTGATTCGGAAATGTAATGAAACGCGCGTTTTGCCTGATCAAGATATTCTGGCTGCTCTAAAGCGATGCTTGCCTCACAAAGTGCGCGGATCATATATCCGTTCCAATCAGTGAGTATCTTGTCATCGGTGCCGGGCCGCTGTCTTGCTTGCCTAGCCTTAAAAAGTTTTATGCGCTGCAAATTAAGCTTCGATTCGTTAACGTTATAAAAATCTGACGTCCGTAATCGATTTAAAATCGTCTTACCTTCCCAGTTGCCGTCGGGTGTCACATCATAGATTTCAGCGAAGCTCTTTGCTTCATGGCCAAGGATTGTATCTATTTCATCTGCGGTCCAAACATAGAATTTACCTTCCTCTCCCTCGCTGTCAGCATCTATGCTGGAATAGAAAGCACCTTCCTTGTGGGTCATTTCACGTTGAAGCCATGATATCGTTTCTTCGATTCGATTGCGAAATAAACTTTTGCCGGTTAATCGATAGGCAAAACTTAGGTGACGTAGGAAATGGGCATTGTCATACAGCATTTTTTCGAAGTGTGG
>JBCCBE010000120.1:0-6861 GCA_039814425.1 Pseudomonadota bacterium | reverse complement strand
CGCTTCCATAACGAGTACGAAAAAATTCGACTGCGTTACAAAATATCGTCAAATATCGATGAAATTCAATTAGTGGATAGCATAGGGACTATAGAGAATATCTATCTTTCCGGGAAAGATGGAAAATATTTGAAAAAGGTTATGATTTCTTACAGTGGCAAAACTTCGATAAATAGGAAAGAATTATCTAAAAACGAAATTGATCTAATTCTTGAGAAAAGAATGGAAATTTCTGGCGCCAATTTCCCTACCAACTTTTCAATAGTGGCGACAGTAAAGTAAATTGTCCGTCTTCAGCAGCCACCACCAAATCAGGCAATAATCGGCAATGACTTGAGCAGTTCTGTCCAGTTAACGTAACAATTGGATGTTTTTTCAGGGTCGCAAGAAATGACTGCAAGGCAGTTATCGTTGCGGTCAAATATTTCGAGTGAGAGTTCTTGCCTATTTCCGGCTTGGTAATTTACAACCCAAATGCTGTTAATTGCACTCACATCCAATGCCATTATCGAATGACCAGAATAGATAGAAAGAATTTTGTCCTTTAAATGCATATATTGCGCGTAACCACGGTGAGCCTGCAGGACTCTTGGTCGTGTGACGATACGTGTGAATGAGATTTTCCGTTCAACCAGATATCCAAGGAAATGTGTCAGCACTTCCGGTTTTGTCTCAAAAGCGTATTCCGCACCCAGATATTGCAACGATCTGAACCGGCTCTTACCGCCATCGCTCAATATATCATTGAGGTGGTCCGGTTGTTGCATCGCGCCCCAGTCTTTGCGTCGCTTCAAATGGTGGACAATTGAAACCACATTTTTGTGGTCGCAGGAGGATTGATTTTCTGTTTTGAACAGGCGCGCAGAACCATCCCATCTATCCAGTGCACTGCATGACGATGCCATAATGAGTGCGTCGTCTGAGTTTGTAAGATCGACGCGGTGGATAACAGTGCCGGCCTCATCAAAGACATAAAACGCCGGGGGTCTATGTCCTTCCAAATCTGCATTCGACAAGGCAGTCAGGCATTTGTGTTGATCTGGTTCAGCCTTGTGAGCAGTAAGGACGGTAACTTTATCAAGCGGGCACAAGAAAGTCTGTTCAACGCTGTCAATTACGTTGATCTGGCCAAAATCTGTGAGTAGTGAGGCCTCTCCCATCGTGGTTACAGCGACCTGCTGAAACTCAGGGACAATCATTTTATAAGGCTCAATGCCACCAGCCAGTAAACAAGAGTTTTCTCCCATTGTCTCGCGCAGGGCAAATGCAGTCGCGATGGGTTTTGTGCAGCCCAATCGCCCGTTACAGTGGGCACTCCAGCGTGACAATTGCGAATTTGAAGGTGCGTCAGCCATTTTTGTTAAGCCTATTCTTAATCAATATACGTCGCGCAAATAGCGTTTTTGACGTTTCAAACCGGTCACATATTCAGCTGCATCTTCTTCAGACATTTCGCCATTGATAGCGATGACTTCATGCAGGGCGTCATCTACATCACGCGCCATTCTCGTTGCGTCACCACACACATAAAAGTACCCGCCGTCTTCCAACCAAGAGAACAATTCTTTGCCGTTTTCCAACATGCGGGACTGAACATAAATCTTCTCTTTTTGGTCTCTGGAGAAAGCCAGGTCGAGACGGTTCAACAAGCCACTCTTGCTCATCATCGAGATTTCTTCTTCGTAAGCAAAGTCGTGGGCGCGGTGCTGATCGCCAAAGAACAGCCAGTTTTTTCCGGAGGCGCCGATCTCACGACGCTCTTCTAAAAAGGCGCGAAAGGGTGCGACGCCAGTGCCCGGACCGATCATAATCATCGGTGCATTAGCATCTTGTGGCGGTCGGAACCCTTTGTTTTGCGAGACAAACACCGGAACAACTTGGCCAATTTCTGCATCATCAGACAGATAAGTAGAACAAACACCATTATGCTGCCGGTTCAAGTGAGACCAGCGAACAGCTGCTACCGTAAGATGCACTTCATCTACATGGGCCTTAGGACTGGATGAAATAGAATAGGCACGGTGTTGAAGTGGCTTCATTAATTTCAGAAACTCATCGATACCAAACGGCATGGATGGAGATAGCCGCAGCAAATCCAGTGTGTCTTGTTTCCACAAAAATGCGTCCATCGTTTCCTTATCGGCATTCGAAACCACATGATTTAGTTCATCATGTTTTATCCGCGCAGAAAGCTCACTGATGAACTCACGATTGGGGGTTACAATTTCCAACTGAGATTTTAGAACCTCTTCCAGGCTTGCCTCAAAACCGTCAGCTGTATCATCACCGTCTGCATCAAAGTGTTGGAGGAAGGCATCAACCAACCCTTGCTTGTTCAGGGGCACAACGCCAAGCGCATCACCTGCTTCATAACTGATCGCATCGGCTGGCAGAGAAAGTGAGAAATGGCGAATTTCTTTTGCTGAAGAAGGTCCTGATAAACGCTTGTTTTCTAATAATTGCGAACGATAGGGATTTTTCTTGTTCCATTTCTCACGCTTCCTGTTGCCAGCCTTTGGCGCAGCCGTAAGCGTTGCATCCGGTTGCTGAACGTTAAGTTCTTGCGCGATCGCCGGCAGGAGCTCTTCTACCCAAGCAATCGCGATATCATCATAGTCCACATCGCAGTCAATGCGCGGCAGTATTCGTTTTGCGCCCAATTGTTCCATGCGCGTATCAATCAGCTTACCTGCCTGACAGAAGTCTTCATAACCCGTGTCGCCCAGCGCAAGGATGCCGTAGTTCACGTTCTCCAAGCGGGGCGCGACGCTTGATGACATAGCGTCCCAGAACAATTCGGCATTGTCTGGCATTTCACCTTCGCCATAGGTGGAAACGACAACAACGACGTTCTCCATTGTCGCCAAATCATCCATCTCGACATCATCAAGCGCTGTTATTACCGTTGCAAAACCAGCTTTTTGGGCTAGCTCTGCTGTATCCTCAGCCAGCAATTCAGCATTGCCGGTTTGCGTGCCAAACAAGATATTTAATTCATGGGCTTTGACCTGCGAACCTGCAGACACTGCCGTAGTCCCCTGCATCTCGGCGCTGGCCTTCAAACCGGCCATGAAGCCGGCTAGCCACGATTTTTGGTCTTCGTTAAAAGGAGCTTTGGGGGGAAAGAATGGTTTGTTCATCAATCGTCAAGCCTTCAACAGGTGTGGGATGGATTTACGGGCAAACAAGGCTTCAAAACTTGGGATTTCACCCATCGCATCTGTATTTTTCCGGTGTTGATGAATGATCCAGCCATAGGTTCCCGGTGCGTCGAGAGACCAGATATTGCGCAAGTTTAATGCGCCCTTGAAATCGTCCATGCGTTTGACCGAAATCATCGTCGACAACTGCTGATCGGAGAAATCGGAAATCGCCTCTCGCGCATGTCGCAGCAAAGCGCTCATGAGGGCAAAGTCTTCTGTCAAAATTAGATTTCGGGTTGCCTTGATAACTTCAGGCGCTTCGACATTTGCAATGCCCGTGCGCTTCATAGCAGCAGACTGGGCGGCGTTCAGAGCCGTCCAGTAATTGATGAGATGATACATTTCAGCCTCATCTTCACTGGGCACCATCCCGTTCAAAACGGCAGTTTCAGACTGCCAGGCAAGTTTTAACTTATTGACCTGCTTCTGAGCCAGTGCCGTTGCCAGTTCTTCCAGCAACTCCTTGCGCGTTTTTGCAGCAAGGATCGCATCAGCATCCTGATATTGCAGCATAGTTTTTGGCATCAAATATGCAAAATGGTTCTTTTCTTTGGCCCAGTTGGCCAGCAGTTTTTTCGCCAGTGCAGAGCCTGTCGCTTCAATATGCAACTCAATCAGCATCTTGATCGCATCATGGTGGATCAATGATGCTTCGTCATCTCCGATGATGCTACCTAACAAGATAGAATCATTGCTCACAGAACCCGCCAATTTTCCTTCCGGATCATATTGATAGGCGAAGCCTCCGGACATGCCATTGCCAAACCCTTTGGAAAAGCCTCCAAGATTTAGCACGGCGCCATTGGTCATGTATTCGGCACAAAACTCGCCCACACCTTCAACAACGGACGTTGCACCAGAATTTCTCACCGCAAAACGATCACCTGCCTCGCCTTCAATAAAGGAGCGACCCCCTGTTGCACCAAACAGGGCGAAATTACCGATTAGTACATTTTTCTTTTTGCTCAATCCGATTCCATCTGGTGAGCGAACTATAATTTCACCACCACTGGCACTTTTCCCGACACCATCATTGCAGGTGCCAGTATGGTCCATCACCATCCCGTCATTGCAAAACGCACCATAGGATTGGCCGGCAGACCCAGAGGTTCTAATTATAACAGATCGGGCGTCGAGAAACCGCCTACCGCGTTTGTCCTGAAGCATGGCTGGGGTTGTTTCGCAGACGATTTCATAGTTGAGCAAGCGCTCAAGGTCGACGGCTAGTTGTCCGCCAACTGTCTTGTTGCGATTTGTCAGGACAAGATTTTCATCAATTTCCAAAGACGGCTTCTTCCTGTCGATCAATTCCTTCCTGACCATTTCCAAAAGGCGATCATCAATGGAATAATCAGCTTCCAGATAGACCGGATTTTCAACGGTGATTTCTTCAACATTCATCAGCATGGCCCGCAGGTTCAGCTTACCAACGGAGGCTGGATGGTCCAACAGATGAAGCAAATCTGAACGGCCACGGGCTTCACGCAGGGACGTAAATCCAAGCTGGGCCAATATCTTGCGCACTTCATGGGCAACGTTCAGTAGATATTGCGCGAGTGCACGCGGGTCACCATCAAACAGTTCGGAATTTGTGGTCAGCCCAGCAGGACATTTGATATTACAATTCTTCGCCATGACGCATTTCAACATCATCAACGCGGTAGTACCGAACTCAAAACTGTCCCCGCCCAAAAGAGCAGATTTAACAACGTCAGAACCCGTTTGATGTGCACCAGAGCAGCGCAATGTAACTTTCGCGCGAATGCCATTAGCACACAATGCGTGATGAACTTCGGCAATTCCAATTTCAGCCGCGCGGCCGGTATATTTCAGCGAGGTTACATTGGCAGCACCAGTACCGCCCGTGCCACCAGCTACATTAATAACATCTGCACCTGCTTTAGCCACACCCACTGCGATGGTGCCAACACCTTCGGAGCTAACCAGTTTAACAACAACACGCACTCGGGCGGCTTTTGCGTCATGAATAAGCTGGGCAAGATCTTCAATCGAGTACGTGTCGTGGTGAGGTGGCGGCGAGACCAGTTCAACACCAGGAATACCACCACGAGCCGCTGCAATTTCAACAGTAACTTTGGGAGCTGGGAGTTGACCCCCTTCTCCGGGCTTTGCGCCCTGCCCAATTTTAATTTCAATTTCTTCCAGCTTTGGATCAGCCAGATATCCGGCCCAAACCCCAAATCGTCCAGATGCAAATTGTTTGATGCGTGAAGCGCGAATGGTGCCATAGCGGGACAAATGTTCGCCTCCCTCACCGCTATTGGACATACCGCCTACCATGTTCGTGCCGTGGGCCACAGCTTCATGGGCGGTCGCGACAAGAGCCCCATGGCTCATGGCGCCAGATGCCAGTGTTGCGGTAATTTCGCTGGCAGGTTGCACATCTTTCAGATTGACCTGATTGGGTGCGGGGCGAAGACGGCTGACATAATCCAGTGCCTCACCAGTCACCTCCACATGCAAATCACCCCCTTCAATCCAATGGCCAATGACTGTGTGATCAAAACGATCAACGAGGGATTGGGCGAGTGCATCAAGGCGAGCCAGATCTGCGGCGTGCGGACCAGTGAGTGACAACCGGTAGTGGCCCGTTGAGACGCATTCACAAACCAACCCACGAATAACAAAATGATTATTACCCGCCCGGTTGAATAACATCATCTCGATGCGAATATCTTCGGCAGTTTTTGCAAATCTAATATCTGCAGGAAAAGCCAGCACGTCTCGCAATGCGGCCGGGCGATGCAGTCGTTCTTTGGCCATGTCAGTGGAAAATTTGCGGTAGCCCGGTGTTATCTGAAAAGCGTCGATTTCCTCCTTCGACAGCTTATCAAATGAGGTATTACGGTAACCCTCTTCGTCGATACCAAAGGCATCCTGCTTTGCGCCCAAGGTCAATAGGCGGTTTATTTCTGTTTCATCGATACCGTCTTCACCAAAGAAAATTTGCTCCTCCGTCAGGTCAACAAAACCACGCACAGCAGTCGCGCCATAGGAATGACCAGAGCCTTCGCTACGCTCCTTAAACAAACCCAGAATCGGTATATCACCTTCGCTCTCAATAGACAGGGCAAGTTCATGCCAGTCGGCCACAGATTGCGCGATTACGCGGAAATCGATGCCGCCCACAATGCTTTTCATATTAGGAAAATAGCGCGCCAATACCGGATCATTGGTATCAAGAAAGTTTGGCTCGAAAAATTCGCCGCCGGAATAACTCTCCACTGTGCAAAGACCGACTTTACCCATTGTCTTCATCAATGACTTTTCAGCAGCTTTCACAAACTTGGTGTAGGCACCCGTCGGATCGTCACTGAATTTCTCTTCGGCGCGCAGGCGTACCCCAACGGGATAAACGGCTGATGCTCCAAAACCCAACGCGCAGGCGATGTGGTGCGCCGAAGCGATTTGCCCACTTTCCACAACGATGGATGCATCCAAACGCAAACCCTGTTCAATCAGCCGCTGATTAACGGCTGAAACAATCAGAACCATCGGGATGGCGGCACGTTGTGAGTCCTCATGGGCCTCGTCCTTTCTCTGCTCGCAACGCTCTATCCGGCCTGGAAAGCCGCCAAGACTGACACCGTGGTTGCGCTAAAGGCAGACGGTTGACCCCCCTCACGCTGGCAAACGT
>JBCCBE010000038.1:0-26272 GCA_039814425.1 Pseudomonadota bacterium | reverse complement strand
TGAAGCCTTTTCTGTTGGGCTCACCCCGGCTATCCGAGGTGCTTGGCATGCCAGGCGATATGATCTGCCATAAAGCTTGAGATAAAGTAGTAGGAATGATCATACCCGTCATGCATATTAAGGGTCAGTTCTATCCCTGCATTCTTGCAAGCTTCTTCCAGCAAATGCGGTTTCAGGCTTGCCTCCAGAAATTCGTCTGCTGATCCCTGATCGGCCAATAGGGCAGGAAATTTATTGCCATCCTCTATCAAGGATACGGTGTCATAAGCCCGCCAGGCCGCTTCATCTGGGCCAAGATATTTGCTGAATGCGTTTTGGCCCCACTCGGTTTGTGAGGGCGCACAAATTGGAGCAAACGCAGAAGCCGATTTATACTGATCTGGGTTTTTCAATGCGATTGTCAAAGCGCCATGGCCACCCATGGAGTGGCCGAAAATCGATTGCCTGGAAGCATCAGTATCAAAATTTGCATTGATCAGTTCTGGCAATTCTTTGGTTATGTAGGAATACATGTTGTAATGATCGGCGAAGGGCGCATTGGTTGCATCTACATAAAAACCTGCTCCAGAGCCAAAGAAGTAAACATCTTCATCCGGCACACTTTCCCCTCGTGGCGATGTATCTGGGCACACGATAATAATCCCGTGTTGCGCGGCTGCTGCGCGAAACTCTCCCTTTTCCGTGACATTGGCATGGGTGCAGGTGAGTCCGGAGAGATAGTAGAGTACAGGGCACGACTTTTCTGCCGCTTGCGGCGGTAAGAACACGGATAGCTTCATATCACAATTGCAGGTATTTGAAGCATGCTGAACTACAAGTTGACGCCCCGCATGGGTGCAATTTTCACTGATTATTTCCATTGGCGGTACTCCTGGATATGTGCCCTAGGCCTCGCGGTTTACGAGACGATTGATGGATTGCTCTAGCATTTCGATGGATTGGGTGGTTTTCTCATGCAAGGTTTTTAGCCGTTCCATCTGATCAGAAAGCACCTGAATTTCTTCGTCGGTGGTTTCTGAAATCGGTGATCTGCCGATGCCATATAAAAGCCATGTGGCACTTACCCCAAGACAGCCTGCGAGCATCGTGAGGCGATTGGCCCGCGGATCATTGCGGTCTGCCTCCCAGTCATCATAAGTTTTCTGTGTAACACCAAGCTGTTCAGCGGCTTCCTTGGCGGAGAGCCCGCTTGCTTCGCGCGCGCGGGAAATTCTTCCGCCCAGCGTATCTTGATCCCGCTCATCATCTAATATCGTAGTTGTGTCTGTCATTTGTTCAACCCTGGGGAATCGTTTATTTCAGACTGACTACTAGCCGATGCAGCCCTTCAAGGAAAGCAGAGCGATCTGCCTTAGTAAAAGAAGCATTGTAAGTCTGGGTCTGCTGGCTTTCGCGGATATGTTGTTTGAGGTCCCGCATCGCAAGCGCCATACCGATATTGGCCTCATCAAACAGCTTTCCAGTTGGCTTGATTGCACTAGCTCCTTTTTCAAGGCAGCGCTTAGCAAGTGGAATATCTGCCGTAATAACTATCTCGGATGCAGCAATATTGTCGACGATCCAGTCGTCTGCTGCATCTGCACCCTGCGCAACGATCTGGGTGCGAACCATCGGATCCCGTGACGGACGCAATCCGCCATCAGCTACCATGATCACTTGTATATTATGACGCTCGGCAACCCGGATTGTTTCTTCCTTCACAGGGCAGGCATCTGCATCGACGTAGATAATCATCTTATCAGTGCCAAGCTGCTAAACACCATGCGGTGGTTCGATACCTTTGCCACGCATTTCTTCTTTTGCAGCTTCAGTTTTTTGCAAATGATCTGCAGAGAGAATTTTCATCGCACCGGGTTGTTTGACGAACTGAATATCTTCATACGGCACAATTTCAATCCGGTTGCCCCAGGGGTCAAGAAAATCAAGCCGACGAGGGGTCACAATTTCAACGCCGGCCTCCTCAAGTTTTTCCCGTAGTCCCTCTCTCTGATCTACTACCAAACCAAAATGCCGGTCCTCATCCCGCGGCTGATTGCGTGGTGTAGACAGGGCAATAAATTGGTCGCCAAGCTCGATAAACGCCATTTTATCGCTGCGACTTTGTAAGGTGAACTCAAAGAACTGCCCGTAAAATTCTAGCGCCTCATCGATATCACCAACCTCAAGTGCTACGTGATTGATGCCGATTAGCTTTGGTTTAGCCATGGTACTCCACCTAGAATTTAACAACACCCCGGATGCTTTCACCATGGTGCATCAGATCAAAGCCCTTGTTGATATCTTCTAGCGGCATGGTGTGAGTGATCATTGGATCAATTTCGATCTTGCCATCCATATACCAGTCAACGATTTTTGGCACATCGGTTCTGCCCTTTGCGCCACCAAATGCGGTACCGCGCCAGTTACGCCCGGTGACAAGCTGGAAGGGGCGGGTTGCAATTTCTTGACCCGCACCGGCAACACCAATGATAATGGAAGTACCCCATCCCTTATGGCAGCACTCAAGAGCGGTGCGCATCACATCAACATTGCCTATGCACTCAAAAGAATAATCCGCGCCACCGCCGGTAAGATCAACCAAGTATGGTACCAGGTCGCCTTCGACTTCTGTCGGGTTTACAAAATGCGTCATGCCAAATTTTTCGCCCCATGCCTTGCGCTCAGGGTTGAGGTCCACGCCAACAATCATGTTTGCGCCAGCAAGACGCGCGCCCTGGATAACATTAAGACCGATACCGCCAAGTCCGAACACAATTACATTGTCACCCGGCTGTACCTTTGCCGTATTAATTACAGCACCAATACCAGTCGTTACCCCGCAACCGATGTAACATATTGATTCGAAGGGTGCATCTTCACGCACTTTGGCAAGAGCAATTTCCGGGACAACTGTATGATTAGAAAAGGTTGAGGTTCCCATATAATGGAAGGTTTTCTCGCCTTTGATAGAAAAGCGCGAGGTACCATCGGGCATCAGCCCCTGGCCCTGTGTCACCCGGATTTTCTGGCAGAGATTGGTTTTACCAGAGGTGCAATAATCGCACTCGCGACATTCAGGCGTATAAAGCGGAATAACGTGGTCACCCTTTTTAAGTGAGGTAACACCCGGTCCGATATCGACCACAACACCCGCCCCTTCATGGCCAAGAATTGCCGGGAAAATTCCTTCCGGATCAGCCCCGGAGCGGGTAAATTCGTCTGTATGGCAAAGGCCGGTTGCCTTTATCTCTACAAGAACCTCGCCCTCTTTCGGGCCTTCTAGATCAACATCGCAAATCTCAAGGGGTTTTCCTGCTTCAAAGGCAACTGCGGCGCGGGTTTTCATTCTTATTCTCCTCAAACTCTTTGCACATAACGTACCTAATTTGCACGCTGATGCAATGAAAATTACGTAAGAACTTTTTCTATGCTTAAACCAATGCTGGTGAGTTTTTTATCGTTCATTGGTTCGCCGACTACCATCAATCCACTTGCTGATTGAGAGGTTGGCAGCGAAAGCGCACAAGAACCGAACAGATTGAAAAAGCGTGTGTTTTTTAACGCCAGCATATTGGTGGCACTGAAAAGTTCAAAATCGTTGAGCAATGGTTCAATTTCCGGTGGTGCAATCGCAACAGTCGGCGCAAGCAGCGCGTCATACTGCGCAAGTTTCGCGTTGAAGCGTTTACGTATCTCATGCATGGTATTGCTCGCCTGATCATATTCGTCTTTGGTCAGACCTTTTCCGGACATGAACCGATTGCGCACTGGTTCAAACATCAAGTCTGGTTGCGCTTCGATCGCGTCACCCCATTCCTGCCATGCTTCATAGGGAAACAGGATCGGACCGAGCGGCAGTATTTCTTCAAACTCTGGCATCGTTAAGCGATCAATGGTTGCCCCAGCTCGAGCCAGCGCTTCAATTGCCTGTTCAAATCCCTTCCTTTGATTGTCACCGAGATCATCCAGAACGTGGCTTTCACTAATTAAAAATGTGCATTGATCCAATGGTTTTGCCTGTGGAAGTGTTGGTGTTTCTCCCGCCATTATCGCGGTGGCTACCCAGGCATCGGCGAGACTTGTGCAAAGTGGTCCGGCTGTATCAAATCCAGAGCAAAGCGGGATGATACCATCGCTTGGCAAGAAACCATGGGAGGTTTTCTGGCCTACAAGATCGTTCCACGCAGAGGGTATTCGCACCGAACCACCAGTATCCGAACCAATTCCGATGGGCACCATGCCATGTGCAACACTCGCCGCGGCACCCGAGGACGATCCACCGGGGGCAAGATGGACACCATGCCTGTTCGGAGAGGTGGCTGCCTTTGGATTGATACCAAGACCTGAAAACGCAAGCTCGGAAAGATGGGTTTTACCGACGCAAACCGTGCCCGCCGCTGTCATTCGTTCAACTACCAATGCATCGTTTTCGGGAACCCTGCCCTTGAGTAGTCTTGAGCCCGATTCTGTCGCTATACCGGCTGTATCAAACAAATCTTTCCAGCTTATCGGAACACCATCAATTGGACTTTGTAGAGCATCTTCCTGTTGTCGTTTGCGGGCAGCCTTCGCCTCTGCCATCGCACGATCTTTTGTAAGGCGTGCGAATATATCTGCCTGATTGGCATTACCTTCGATTGTCTCAAAAGTCTGCTCGGCAAGTTCAACCGGATCAAGCGTTCCGTTTGCAATTTCTTGCCCAAGTTTAATGGCTGTTTTCACGCGACTATTTCCCTTCAAAAACCGGTTTTTCCTTGGCAAAGAATGCAGAGATTGCGTTGCGGCAATCTTCACTCTGCGTCAGGGGTTGCTGAATTTCTGCTTCTAGATCGATTGCTTGCGATAGGGACTTACCCGCCATCTGCCGCATAACTTTCTTCAATGCTGATTGGGCAAGGGGGGCACCGGAAGCAATTTTTCTGGCTTGCTCAGTGACCCTAGATTCCAGCTCATTTTCTGACAGGACCGCATTGCAAATGCCATAGGAGAGGCATTCCTGCGCTGTTAGTCGTTGACCTTCGACGATTACTTCAAAAGCTTTTCTCGGGCCAAGACGATTATACAAATGCCAATTAATGCCGCCATCGGGAATCAGGCTGATCGCTGCAAATGCCATATACATGTAAGATTTTTCTGCCATGAACACCATATCGCAAGCCATAGCCAATCCACCGCCAATGCCGGCAACCGGGCCATGACATTGTGCGATACAGGTTTTGTCGCTTTCCTGCAGGGCCATCATGATTGGCTTGTATTCGTTCAAGAGTTCACTTCCGATATCCCGATCCAACCCTTCTCCTAAATCTGCTCCGGCGCAAAAACCCTTGCCCTCTCCTTTCAGGATAATAACGCGCACAGTATCATCGTCTTGCGCAGTTTGAATCGCTTTGAGAAGGTCAAGCCGCAGTCGTTGGTTAAACGCGTTTAGAGCATCTGGCCTGTTGAGGGTAATGGTGCAGATTTTATCTGTGACCGAAAAAATTAGTGTTTTGCTGTTCATCTGCTCCTCCAATTTGAGCTTATAGGAGAACGTCCTGGTTTTTCAGGTTTTCAATGTCGTTTTCACTGAGACCGGCATTTGCAAGAAGTTCTGCTCCATCCCCACCGGTTGATTGCTGCATTTCAGGTTGTCTGGTCAGCGACCTTGAAAACCGGGGTGCAATTGAAGTTTGGGTAACTGAGTTTGCAGTAAAAAATGTTCCACGTTCGTGATTGTGCGAATAGCTGGCTGCTTCCTCAAAATTGAGAACTGGCGCAACGCAGGCATCAGTTTTCTCAAAAATTCTAGCCCATTCATCACGGGTTTTCTGCGCAAAGGTTTCTTCAAAAAGTGCATGCATTTGCGGCCAGCCCGATTTTTCATTCTGCTCAGTCTTTAGTACATCATCGAGTTCCAACAGGTGAACGAGCTCAGCAAAGAATTGGGGTTCAATTGCCCCAACTGAAATGAATTTACCGTCGCTGCACGTATAACAACGATAATAGGGAGCACCACCGTCAATGAAATTATCTTCACGCTCTCTGGTCCAGGTTCCCTGCGGCAACATAGATTGAATAAGCCCCATCATGGCAGGAACCCCATCGATCATTGCTGTATCAATGACCTGACCTTTGCCGGATATGCCACGTTCTATAATCGCGGCCAGAACCCCCATCACCAAAAACATGGAACCACCGCCATAATCAGCGACAAGATTAAGCGGTGGGACGGGTGGCTCACCGCGCTTTCCCATGGCATGTAATGCACCGGTAATGGCAAGGTAGTTGATATCGTGACCGGCACTGTTGGACAAAGGCCCTTCCTGACCCCAGCCGGTCATTCGACCATAAACAAGGCCTGGATTTGCGCCAAGACACACCTCCGGTCCAAGACCAAGACGCTCCATTACGCCGGGACGAAAACCCTCGATAAGGACATCACTTTGAGTAAGTAACTTTAGTGCGGTTTCAATTCCCTTTGGGTGTTTTAAATCAAGCGCGATCGATGATTTTCCACGGCGGTTGACGTCATTGCTGATATCCACCCCGGGCTTTCTGTCAATCACCGTGACATGCGCCCCAAGATCAGCCAGCAATTGCCCCGCCAGCGGGCAGGGTCCAAGACCTAGCATTTCAACTACCTTCAGAGAATGAAGCGGGCCGGGCATTTTATTTCTGGAACAAAAGGCGCAAGCCGAGTGCGCTTAATACGATCGCTGCAAACCGGTCCATATAGACTTTCAACCTCAAGTAAGATTCGCTAACGGCTTTTGTGGTCATGCAATAGGCAAGGATTGTATAGGCAGTTACTTCAAATACGAAGAGATTGATTACTATCCCGGCTTTTGCAATTGCGGATATGTCGGGTGGAAATATCACGACCAGAACGGCAGCTGCAAACAGGACCGATTTGGGATTTGACAGATTAAGTAACATGCCCTCGATCAGCGGTCGGGACTTTGCTTCTGTTTTCACATCCAATGGTTTGCGCGCGTCTTTCCAGGTGTTCCAGGCAATATAAAACAGATAGGCCGCACCGCAGACCTTGACCACGATATATGCCCAAGGAAACCATTTGAAAACGACATGCAGCCCAAGCAACGCTGCTAATACCCACATGCTCGCTATGAAAGCCAGTCCGACGCCAATTAGGATGCCCGCTTGACGACCTTTGACCAAGGCGGTGCGTATAGCAACCAGCATCGCTGGGCCGGGGCTTAGCCAGGCTGCAATCGAAGCGATATTAAAAGTAAGCAATAATTCCCAGGTCATGCTCTATTTGCCCCATTTGAACACGTAAAACGAATGAGTTATCCATTTCCGTCATTTTAAGTGTCGGTTTTTGGTTTTGTAGCAGTTGGAGGGGATGATAGTCATCAGTTAAAATGAACTGAGCTGTATTACGAGTGAGCGGTATAATGGGTGAGCAGGCAGATATCGGTAGAATAAGGCGTGGTGGGCGTAACGCCAGACGTGAAATTCGTTCTCAACCCAAGACTACAATGCTTCCTGCGCTGAAGCGAAATATCCCGTTGGTTGAGCCAATGGATCAGGAGCAGATTGAAAAAATTGACAATGCATCACTCAGCATTCTTGAAGAAGTTGGTGTTGTGTTCCGTGATCCTGAGGCGATTGAGGATTGGAAAAGAGCTGGCGCTGATGTGCGCGATGATGATCGGGTGTATTTAGATCGAGGTCTGGTGAGGGAATTGATTGCTTCAATCCCATCAAGCTTTACCTATCACGCCCGCAATGAGGCAAACAATCTACCCTTTGGAAATGACCATTCTATCTTTGTGCCGATGACAGGTGCTCCGTTCATGCGTGATTTGGAAGACAAGCGTCGCGGACCTACACTGGAGGATCTCGCTAACTTTCACAAATTAAGCCATATGCTGCCTGCGATCCATTCTTCAGCCCATCACATAGTAGAGCCAATGGATTATGTAATTTCGCATCGTCATTTGCGAATCACCTATTCTTCCATGAAGCATTCGGACAAGACGTTCATGGGGATGACAACCAGCCCAAAAAATGCCGAAGATGTGCTTGATATGTGCGCTATCCTGTTTGGCGAGGATTATCTTAAGGATCATGCCGTTGTGACTGGCAATTGCAACGGAAATTCACCGCTGGTCTGGGATGAAGTAATGCTTGGGGCGATGCGGGCCTTTAACAAGCGTAACCAGCCGGTGTTGTGCTCGCCCTTTGTATTGGGTGGCGCGAACACGCCAGCATCAACAGCGCCAGCTGTTGCGCAGCTTAATGCAGAAGCTCTTTCTGCACTTGCTTATACGCAGGTTGTAAACAAAGGATGCCCCGCGATCTATGGGCATTACCTCTCAACCGTTTCGATGAAATCCGGTGCTCCGATGGCCGGTACGCCGGAAATCAGTTTGATGAACTTCATGATTGGTCAGATGGCGCGCTACTACAAAATTCCCTGGCGGACTTCCAATACACTGGGCGGAGCCAAGACCTTTGATGCGCAGGCAGGATATGAGAGTGCTTCTAATTTAATGGCAGTGATTATGGCAGGTGCAAATTACATCTGGCACTCCGCCGGTTGGAACGAGGCGGGCATGCATTGCTCGATGGCCAAGTTCGTTGTTGATGCCGAACAATGTGCGATGGCGTACCGAATGGCGGAAGGCATTAAATGGGATGATTTTGACGAAGCGCTTTCTGCGGTCCGTGATATCGGCCCTGGGGGACATTACCTTGGACATCCCCATACCCAGGCAAACTTTCAGGAAGCGTTCTTTATGCCAGAACTTCTTGATAATAACTCCATCGAGCAATGGGTTGCAGAAGGCTCCATAGAAATCACTGAAAGGGCGCTTAATCAGGTCAAGATGCTACTGGAATCTTATCAGGAGCCAAAACTTGATGAAGGCGTAAACGAGGCTTTGTTGGACTACATTTCACGCCGCGAGCGTGAAATCCCTGCGGTTGATGCCCTCAACAATGAGTATTAGGGTGTCGTCCGGGATCTTTTCGGCGAACAGGGGTAGGGAAAGCTGACTTAAGCGATCAGTTCGCTACATTCAATTTGATATATAAATATTCGGTAAGCTGAAAATGAATATTGCCTACGGCAACAAACGTCAGGCGCCGCGTTTTTTGTTACGACGCTTTTTCGTATATGAGATGGTACGCTTAATGACGTCTGCGTGAAAGCTTGAGTCTTTTTCAACTGTCATATGCGTCACGCCACGAACACCGCGTACATTCACATTCTTCAAGCTTCCCCTAAAGCCGGGAGCTCTGCTGATCACATTCGAGTTGTCGTCATTTGGGATATACAGATTAACAACGCGCTTGACGTTTTTCCCAACGCTAGTCGGGACGGTAGGATCAAAAGCTACCACGTACTCGACCCTGACACCCCGATCGCCGAGGTATTTTGCCATGTTAGCAGATGCATTTGCTCCAAGAGAGTGACCCATAATTACGATTGGATAGGAAACCTGTTTCTTTTTGGCGCGCAACACAATGTTTTCTGCAAGGTCACGCCATGCGGCATGATTATAGACGCGTGCATCCAATCCCTGGCGAACCATTTTCACACCTAGTGCATCCATGCCTCTGGAAAAGATATTTGCAAGTCCGCGCAGTAGGTAAATTTCGCCGGTTCTAGTTAACTTGCCTTCGACGTCAACATTGATTTCACTGGGGCGTTGATTGATCTGGGTAGCGATTGGCTTTTGAGCTTGTGTTGTCGTTTCAGGTTTAGTCGAAGACGAACAACCGGCAACAACCAAACTTAAGGCAGTCAATAAAGCACATGTTCCAATACTAAACCGCGATTTTACCATTTTCCCAACCCAATTAGTTTCTAGAGCCATTCCAGTTATTATTCGAAGCCGCACAATTTACAATCGGAATTTTGTCTCAATTCAAATATGAAAATTTTATTGTTGCAGAAATGCTGCAGAGTAGCCTTCTTCAATAAACACCAGGAATGATTCGTTTCGTTCGTTCTATATAGATGTCATATTCCTTACCAAATTCTTCACGCATCATCGCTTCTTCCTGACCAACCCTCAGAAAGTACAAAGTTCCGAATCCAATTAAGCCCGAAAGGCTGGCAATCCAGTTTGGTAAAAGGAATGCCGCACCAACTGCCCAAAGCCAAAACGCCGTGTACATGGGGTGGCGAACTCTTTCATAAATACCCGTAGTTACAAGCTTGTGATCTTCTCGTAAATCAAGACTATGTGACCACATTTTACCGAGCGCCTTGTGGGTTAATCGAAAAAGGCGAAGCGAAAGCAGCAATATAGCTGTGCCGATTAGCAGCAATACAATATTTGGTGCCCGATTAAAGGCTTCCAGAAAATCTGTAAATATATAAACAGCGGGTATGTAACCAAGTCCAAACGATGAAACGATCATGGAAAACCGTTCAGACGGGGTTCGTGAAACCATGCTTTTTGCCGTCTTCCGCGATTTTATATTCGGGCGAAATCGGATGACACCCCAGGCGATAATAAATAGGCACCAGATGATTTTGGTGGTCAATTCCAAATCGAAATTCATGTGGTTTCTCTAGGTGTAATTAATTCACTTTTGAAAGCGAGTTCTGGATCACGCGCCATAGCATCTGCAAAAAAAGGTCCGAACACACGCAGTTGAAAATCATGATGTACTCGCTGGTCGCAATAAAGTATATATTGCCGATGGGCAAGGTACATCGACTTCAACATTTTCTTATGCCGTTCAGTCGATAGCGCCTTTTTGAAATTCACTCGATGTGTGATTACCTCACAAGGTGTTTCTACAATCTTCATCGGCTCAAACGGGTCAGATTTGTAAAATGAGATAAAGTCTGTTTTGGTTTGAATTTCGTGCCAGACCAGATTTTCCACGCCTAACACTTGGTGGACTGCGGCATGGAAAAACTTGGCCCGCTTGCACAGGCCGATTTTTAGCAGGCTTGATCCAAGTGCGAGAAAAGTGACGCGTTTATTTTTCAGTAGTCTCGGATTTTTTTCAAGCGCAATTGCAAGACTGGCAACAGCCCAAACAGATCCAAAGCTGTGGCCGACGATAACAATCTCATCCGGCTTTCGTTTCCGAATTTCGTCAATCAACGTCTCGGCAAACTGAATGTAGCGTTTGCTAACATCTTCATTTTTGCCATTGCACATGTCGCGGGCAAATGCCCAGTCATTGATGGAAAGATTTATGTAAAAGCGATCTCCAGGCCATTTACAAAATACAAGAAACAATCCAAGCGCTGGCAGTGCCTTGAACAGCCAGTGGAGATCGAAGTCTGACAAAAGTGACCAGACCGCGAACCAGGAAACGGCGGCATAGAGCAGCATCAACAAGATTGGATAAATCGTAAAACCCCAATAGCGGCGTGATGCCTTGGCATATTTGCGAACGGTACCATCTAGGAAAAATGCAAAATATTTTGGGAAATTAAAAATTAGATTTTGCGGATAGGGTGTTTCTTCATATTTGGCGATAATATCAGCCCAGGAGAAATGCACATAGCGGGTTTCTGTTTCCCATTCTTCGCCTTTGGCATTGAACTGGGTTATCCATTTATGGCTGTTTGGTTTTTCTTCGATCTTGCCGCGGTCAAGCTCAAACCCCCAAAGTTCAGCGGTCTTGTGTCCGCCGGCAGTTAATCGATCAATCTGGTGAACTGCACCAGTTGTTTCAAACCCAGGAAAATTGAGAACTAGACGCTTAATGGTGTTCATAAGAAAATCGCTGTCGAATTTATTCTCCCATAGCACGGGAAATCCGCTTCGTCAGGAATTATTGCACCTATATGCAGCGGGCCGCTTCTGTCAGATGCTTCCAGACATAATTGGAAAACGAACGCCAGCATTCAACATGGAACCGATGTTCATCCTTACGCCAAAGAATAATCTCAGCCTTGCCCATAATTGTGCGGGTACAGGCGCTTATGGGAAAAGCATCCAGGGACAAATCTTGCGGACAGCCGGCGTTCAAAACTGCGACAGCGTTTTTACCGGAAACAAACATTCCTGTGTTTCGGTGACCGATCGGTACAACCGAAAAAAGACCCGTTTTTACCTTGTTCAGTTTTTCTTCAAGTCCGGTTCCTTGCGGGCCGATTACAAACCATTCATCTGGTCCAATCCACAAAGCCGAAACTTCATCTTTTGTGTTGGCAGTGCGTATGTCTTTTGGCAACGCGACGCCGATTGCCTTGCCAAGTCCTGCAATTGCTTCTTTGTCAGCACGCAAGGACACTCGATCATGAAACTTCACAGGAGTGACTGCAACACCATTTCCGGCATAAAGACGGTCTTGAAGGGGATGGGTGCGTTGTGCCTCAACCATTTACCTTGCCTCCTTGCGGGTCGTAGAATATGGGCGAACAAATCTCAGCCTTGATTACTTCATCTGGCATTGGAATATGAACTGTTTCGCCTGTCCGACTGTGTCCATTTTCAACCAGCGCCATAGCAATGGAATGACCAAGCACCTCTGACCAGTAGGATGAGGTTACAAATCCAATCATTGGAACGGGTATTGCATGATTTGGGTCATCAACGACCTGCGCGCCTTCTTCGAGCACGACTTTCCCATCTATGGTTTTAAGACCAACCAGTTGGCGGCGTCCTTCTGCTACCAGATCCGGGCGATTTAGTCCTTTGATACCAACAAAGTCGGTTTTCTTTTTGCCTATTGCCCAGCCAACCGCTGCATCCTGAGGGGTCACTGTACCATCAGTATCTTGACCGACGATGATAAAGCCTTTTTCTGCACGCATAATATGCATTGCTTCCGTGCCATATGGAGTAAGACCCATCGGAACACCCCGTTCTGAAATTGTTTCCCATACCTCGCGGCCGTAATCTGCAGGAACATTAATTTCAAAGCCCGCTTCACCAGTGAAGGAAACTTTCATCAACCGGGTCGGAACACCACATATTTTACCTTCGCGAATAGACATGTGCGGCATGGCTTCATTCGAAAGATCGATATCTTCGACCAGTGGCTCAATGATTTCGCGCGCCTTGGGACCCTGAACAGCGATCACTGCCCATTGTTCTGACGTTGAGGTAAGCCAGACATTCCATTCCGGGAATTCGGTTTGGAGGTAATCTTCCATCATGTTCAAAACCCGTGGCGCGCCACCGGTTGTGGTGGTGACATGGAAGCGATCTTCGGCAAGGCGAGCTACAACACCATCATCATATATGAAACCATCTTCCCGGCACATTATGCCATACCGGCAGCGGCCTACGCCTAGTTTGTCCCAGGGATTAGTATACATCATGTTCATAAATTTAACCGCATCCGGCCCAACGACCTCAATCTTGCCGAGTGTTGATGCATCAAAAATACCGGCTACCTCGCGGGTCATTTTGCATTCGCGGTTGATCGCTGCCTGCATGTCTTCGCCTGCTTTGGGAAAATACCATGCGCGTTTCCAGTTGCCGACATCCTCAAAGACAGCACCATTGGCCACTGCACATTCATGCATAGGTGTTGTGCGGGTAACATCGAAAAGTTCACCCTTATTATGTCCCACCAATGCACCAAAAGTTACTGGCGTATAGGGAGAACGGAATGTGGTGAGGCCGACCTCGGGAATTGGCTTATCGAGCATTTCCGCGGCAATAGCGAGCCCATGCATGTTGGACATTTTGCCTTGATCGGAAGCCATGCCGTTGGTCGTATAACGTTTTACGTGTTCAATCGACTGGAAGCCTTCACGCACCGCCAGGCGAATATCTTTAGCCGTGACGTCGTTTTGGAAATCCACAAAAGCTTTTGTAAAATCATCCGGACCAGCGCTTTTAGCTGCCCCGATTTTGAAACCGGACATAGAAACAGCATCGGCGACTTTCGGTGCCTTGCCTTTGCCTTCGACGCTCTTTAAAGCCTCATTAAGGGCTGCTGTCATTTCAAACGTGCCATTGCATGCGCCGATTGAAACGCAATTTTCAGTATAAATATCTGGCAGGAAGATGCCTGCATCTTCATCGAATTTTACCCGGCCGCGTGACTGAGAGAACAAATGGATCGATGGCGTCCAACCACCGGACATCAAGAGACAATCTACATCAATGGTTTCGCTTGAAACACCATCGACCGGTTCAACGTCTATTGATTTAACCCGAAGGCGGCCCTTTGTGCTGACAACACCATGATGTTTCAATACGCGAATCCCAAGATCTTCCGCGCGCTTGATGAGTGTTTCATCAATGTCTTTGCGCAGATCAATGATTGCAGGAATGTTGATGCCAGCTTTTTTCAGATCAAAGGCCACAGTCCAGGCAGAGTCACAGGATGTATAAACTGCAATATTCTTACCTGGTGTTACGCCATATTGGTTGAGATAAACCCCAGCAGCAGATGCCATCATGATGCCAGGACGATCGTTATCTGCAAACACCAGATGTCGCTCAATGGCACCAGTTGCCAGTATCACTTTTCCAGCACGCACTTGCCATAAGCGTTCACGCGGCATTTCTGCTGGCGGATTTGCCATATGTTCAGTAACCCGCTCGGCTAACGTCACCATATTGTGGTTGTAATAACCAAACGCAGTGGTTCGGGACAGGACTTTAACATTGTCGTAGCTTTTGAGTTCCGCAAGGATCTCCGCTGCCCAATCCGATCCGGATTTTCCATCGATCGTAACGCTTGCATCTGACAACAGACCGCCACCGATTTCTGCGTTTTCATCGACTAAGATAATCCGTTTGCCGGATTTTGCAGCCGTCTTTGCAGCCATCAGTCCTGTTGCACCGCCGCCGATGATCAGGTATTCGCAATGGGCGAACTGATTGGCGTAATGATCGGGATCGGCTTCATCAGGTGAATCGCCAAGGCCCGCGGCCTTTCGGATGATCGGCTCATAAAGTTTGTCCCAGGCCTTTTGTGGCCACATGAAAGTCTTGTAGTAAAATCCTGCCGGGAAAAAACGCCCCAATGCATCGTTTACAACGCCCACATCAAATTCGAGGGATGGAAAACGGTTTTGACTTTTCGCGACCATGCCATCAAAAACTTCTTGGCACGTCGCACGAACGTTTGGCTGGCGTCGGGCTTTGTCACGGGCGATATCCATCAATGCATTTGGTTCTTCCGGGCCGGCACCAAGAATGCCACGTGGACGGTGATACTTAAATGAACGTCCGGTCAGGTGAATGCCATTTGCTAAAAGCGCAGAGGCAAGAGTATCACCTTCCAGCGCGTTATAGCTTTTGCCGTCATAGGTGAAGGTAGCGGTTTTGGCAGGCGACAAGCGACCTTTTCCAGCTACCCGGTTTGCACCGGTATTCGGGGATTTGGCAGTCATTTCTTTTCCCCCTCTTTTTCTATGGTCCAGATCGGCTCATTTGCCGGTGTTGACTTTGCCGGGGGCAAAACTGCCTCGATTTCTTTCTTTGTCAGTTTTGGTTTTGGCTCGCCAGCCTTATAAGTCTTGATGAATTTGTCAGAAACCGAATGGCGTGCTGCATTAAAAAAACGTCCGCAGCCATGCAGGTGCCGCCAACGCTCAAACACGATGCCTTTTTCATTTTCACGTATAAAGAAGAATTTTTCAAAATCCTCGTCGGAAAGGTCAGCCATGTTGGCAGGGCGTTCGATGTGTGCTTCGCCCTCTCCATGAAACTCAATTTCCGGGAGTTCTTTTTCGCAATAGGGACAATAGATGAGTAGCATTTTCGATAATCCCCTTAGTGCGCAACGGCTGCAGCTGCAGCTTCGTCGATCAGGCGGCCATTGTGGAAGCGTTCCAGTGTAAAGCCTGCATTGATTTTGTGCGGTTCATCATTTGCAATGGTATGTGCAAAGACATGTCCTGAACCTGGCGTTGCCTTAAATCCACCCGTGCCCCAGCCGCAATTGACATAAAGGCCTTTAACCGGAGTCTTTGCAAGAATTGGTGAACGATCAGGCGTAACATCAACAATGCCGCCCCAGGAGCGAAGCATTTTCATGCGCGCGAAAATCGGGAACATCTCGCAAATCGCTTCCAGCGTGTGGGTTGCGATGTGAAGGCCTCCGGTTTGTGAGTATGAAGTGTATTGGTCTGTACCTGCTCCAATCACCAACTCACCTTTGTCAGACTGCGAGATATAGGCGTGCACTGTATTGGACATAACTACACATGGGAAAATCGGCTTTACCGGCTCAGAAACTAGGGCCTGCAAGGGATAACTCTCAAGTGGCATGCGCACACCTGCCATATCCATAAGCACGGAAGTATGACCGGCCGCAACAACACCAACTTTCTTTGAATTAATCGTGCCCCGTGTTGTATTCACTCCGGTTACAGCGCCGGATTCATCACGGTTTACCGATTTAACTTCGCATTGCTGGATAATATGGACACCCATGGCAGCGGCCTTGCGTGCATAACCCCAAGCAACCGCATCATGACGGGCAACGCCGCCTTTTCTTTGAAGGGCAGCTCCCATTACCGGATAGCGGACAGACTTTGAGATATTGAGCGGCGGGCAAAACTCTTTGGCTTCCTCCGGTGTTACCCAGGAATTATCGACCCCGTTTAAGCGGTTTGCATGAAGGTGGCGCTGCGCAACCTGAACGTCATGGACGTTGTGGGTAAGCATCATGACGCCGCGCTGGGAAAACATCACATTGTAATTGAGTTCCTGGGAAAGCCCTTCCCATAGTTTAACAGCATGATTGTACATGCCCGCGGACTCATCATAAAGATAATTGGAGCGGATGATTGTGGTATTCCGTCCGGTATTACCGCCGCCGAGCCAGCCTTTTTCCAAAACGGCTACATTCGTAATACCGTGGACAGAAGCAAGATAATAGGCAGTTGCCAGGCCATGTCCACCGGCGCCAACGATGATGACATCATAGGAAGATTTAGGCTCAGGATTGGCCCACTGTTTCTCCCACCCTTTGTGGGATCTCATAGCTTCACGGGCGACCGCAAAAGCGGAAAACTTTCTCATAAGGTTTTTTCCAAGAAGTTTAATTGCGGAGTAGTCTTACCGCATTCTTGAAACGCAATAAATTCCGTTCTTTAGAAAATGATGCGACTTTTTGCGACGGGGTGTTAAACAAAAACGACGAAGCTGCATATAGGTCACGATTAATGTCGGCAGGTTTGACAATCAACCGGTTTCAGACTATGACCCGCCCATTAAACGCGTCGGGGTAACCTTGGCGCGTAAATAATTGGAAGAACCCGCAAAAGAAGGTTCGTAACCCCAGAGCGTTATGCGATTTGAGATCGCAAGATCTCTGTTAATAGAAACGCGATTTCATGAGCATGAAAGCATACGCTTTTTCTTGAGATTGCTCGATGTACGGAAATAGTATTATGAAAATCAGAAATTCACTTAAGTCGCTAAAAGGACGCCATCGTCAGAACCGTGTCGTTCGTCGTCGTGGTCGTGTGTATGTCATCAACAAGACAAATCCACGGTTTAAGGCGCGTCAGGGCTAATTATTCCTGAAAATTCGAATTTGAAATGGCCGCATTTGCGGCCGTTTTTATGTGGGTAGTTGCTCTGATAGCCAGTCCGTGATTTGACGTTGAAAATTCCTGCGTTACATTTGAAGAATGCTTCGTTTATTCTTTGCTTCTATTTTTACATTCATGTCAGTTTTTTCTGGATTTAGTCAGGAAGTAGTGCCTGATTCTGAGACTGGCGAAACTGTTGTAGAGCCGATACTTCCGCCTGAAAGTGAAAACAGCGTCGTGGAAACGAGCCAGACGCTGGATCGACTGTTTGAAAAACTGCGGGTTGACCCTAATTCGAACTCAGCAAAAGCAACTGCCAGACAAATCTGGCGAGAGTGGACCCAAACTGATTCTGACACGGTAAACCTTTTGATGCGTTGGGCTTCCAGGGCGATGGGCGAGAAAAAACATGCCCAGGCAAGCGACCTGCTAGATCGCGTTGTTGTTTTGGCGCCTGATTATGCTGAAGGTTGGAACCGGCGGGCAACGGTGCATTATTACCGAAAGGATTTTAGCAAATCGATTGCCGATATTGAAGCAACCCTAACGCTTGAGCCACGGCATTTTGGTGCCTTGTCCGGACTTGCGGCCATTCTTCAACGGATAGGACAGGACGAAAAAGCGCTTGAAACCTGGTACAAGGTATTGGAAATTTATCCCGCCAATCAACAAGCGCAGGAATCTGTTATCGAGCTTGAAGAAGAACTTTCTGGTCGCCGGACTTGATACTGAAAATTATTGGAGTTTTGTTACTACTTTCTCTTGCCGGGCTTTTCCTTGCAAGCCAACTTATTGCGCGATCTATTGAAAAAGAATTTCCCCCTATTGGCTCGGTGGTCTCCATAAACGGATCCAAATTGCATTTTATGGATATGTTCGTTGAGGCACAGAAAGAACAACCGGTTGTTGTGTTCATTCATGGAGCAAGTGGCAATTTGCGTGATGCTCTAACAGTTTATCGCGACAAATTGAATGGAAGGGTTCGCGCACTTTATCTGGATCGACCGGGCCATGGATATTCTGAACCATTTGACGGGTCCAATGATCCAAAGGCGCAGGCAAATGCAATTGCTGGCTTGCTTGATTACCTTGAAATCAAACAAGCTATTCTTGTCGGGCATTCTTTTGGTGGGGTAATTGCAACTGCATTCGGAGTATTGCACCGGGACAAAACCGCCGGGTTGATTCTGCTCGCACCGGTTAGTCACCCTTGGTACACCGGCGTTGACTGGCACTACGATGTTGCCAATCTTCCTGTGCTGGGATGGCTGTTTTCAAATACATTCGCACCGACCGGCGGCAGTCTGATTTATCCCAAAGCTGTAAAGAAAGTCTTTGCTCCCAACCCAATGCCTGCGGACTACAAGGAGACTTCGGGTACGCGCCTGGTGTTAAGGCCCAGTAATTTTTATGAGAATGCGAAGGATGTCGCGCGTGTGCATGATCATGTGGCAGATTTCCATCCGCGCTATAAGGAAATACAGGCACCAACCTTCATTTATCATGGTGACAGGGATGACATTGTCAGCCTTGAAATTCACTCAATAAATGGCCTGTCGCAGGATATTGAAAGTGCTCAATTGAATATCCTGGAAGGTGTGGGGCATAAACCGGACTATATAGCTGCCGAAAAAGTGGTCGCGGATATCGTCAGTTTGGTAAAGTCTGCGGAATAAATCTTGTCATATCCCGGTTGCACGAACCGGTTCGGCAGGTGATGCGGACACAGCATCGCGCTTTGGTTTCCACGGTGTTTTCTTAATCCAGCCTACCAGGAAGGCAATAGCCACCATGCCTGCCATGCCAAGCAGATTTACAAGTGTCATTGGGATCCAGTTGAACCACCAGGCAAGGTCGGAATTTTCACCAAAAATCACAGCTCCCTGATTACGGCCAATTACATCCATCGTGAATCCGCAGAAGCGTGCGAGTACCAGCCCGCCCATAAACGTTGCAAGCGATTGCTGACCAACCTTGTGGACGATCTTCACAAACCACTGACCAAAGCGACCCTGGAAATTGAGATTACGGCCATTTTCCCCTGCAAGGCGCCAGAAAATATAGGCAAGCGCCAGAAAGTGCAGATAGCGGAACAGGCCAAAATCAGATTTACCCCTGAGGAATTGAAACTCTTCACGGAATTCTTTTATAGGCAGCCATGAAAAGTCGATCTCGGGGCCGTAAATCGAAGGTTGAAAAGCCTCATCATTGTGAATGCCCCAAAACGCAAACGGGATCGTAATAATCAGAAATGTGAGGCAGACAATTGTAAGTACGCGTTTGATCGGGGGTTTAGGCAACCAGCCGGACATGAAAGCAAAGCCTGTAAAAAATACTAGTTGCCAGGCGAATGGGTTAAAGAACCAAGTCCGTTCCGACCACGGCTCTGCCGGTAGTGTCAGGTGTATTCCGGGAAAGCCAAGGCCTGTCCAAATCCACTCCTGTGCCAGAAGCCATGAGGCGATGATAAACCCAAGTGCTGCAACTGGCTTGAACATGTAAAGTGCAACAACTACCGGTACCATAAAGAGGATGCCGATATACATAGGTAGAATATCGAAAAGGTTGGGAACCCAAGTCAGGGTCATCAGTCCGGCGAAGTTTTCCATTGCCGAACTGTTCCCGGTTTCCTGAAACAGATGGATAATGTTCAGCCTACCGACATAATTCCAATCTTCGCATAATCGGCTGCCTTCATAAAAGCAAAGTGTCCCGGAACGCGATATCCAGGTTTGAAAGACAACCAGAAGCAGGATGGTGAAAAACAATCCAATGTGAGCCCAGTAAACCTGCCAGATACGATGGAGAATACGCATCGTGCCCATCCACCAGCTTTGCTTGCGAAAAATCGCGCCAAATGCAATTGCGGAGGCCATTCCTGAGCAAAACACAAAAATTTCTGTAGCATCAGACCAGCCAAAGCGGGCAGGAATATAGAGTGTAAAAAAGTTACCCGGCATATGCGCCATGAATATTATGAACATGGCGATGCCGCGAAAAAAGTCGAGGCGTGGATCGCGAATGCGTTTCCCCTCTGGGTGTGGAGGCAAGGATGAAATATTGGCAGGCTTATTCACGATGAGATTTCCGGCTTGGTTGTAGGCTCAGGACCTAGCCTCACCCTTTGGCGTTATTTTTAATGCGCTGCAAGGCTGTTTAAAAGTTAAGCGGCTCCGATGCGCTCAGTTCCTGTGCTTGTGCCAGAGCTTTGCAACACATTCCAGCGCGATTGCGAATAATAATCCTGGTGACCGCGATGCAGATCGCGCTCGCGTAGTAGGTGTTTGGCCTCAGTGATGCGACCACCATTTAGTGCCGCTTCAATGCCGAGCCGTTCAAAAATATCTCGTTGAGCATGGCTGCCACCGATATCCTGCATGAGTGGTCGCGCTCTTTGAAGATAGTCATGCGCGCGATCAAAATCCTGATCGCGGAAAGCTTCAAGACCAATTGCTGCAAGTGTTGCGGGATTTTTAATGGCAGAGGAAAATTCGTTGTGATGATGGATTTCTGCACAGGATTGCATATTCGTGATCAAACTTGTGGCAGGTTTTGTGTCTTCTGAATTACACAAAGCCATCATGTAGTGAAGATCTGCAAATGCTACGCAGTTATCATTTACTCGCCGAGCAGATACTTCTGCGAGTTCTTCCCATCGATTGCCGACAGCAACGCCTTCGAATTCAAGCCGTAAGAGAACAGAAGTTGCATTCGATATGTCACGATAGTCGTCAGTTTTATCTTTGCGTATTTGCTCATCATATAACTCCAGAACTTTGTCAAATTGGCCAAGGTCAAGATGCATCAACGCAATATGCCACCACACGTGATAGCGGAAATTATTGCAGTGCTCCCAGGCAGCTTCCTTGCCCATTATCCATTTCAATCCGTCTTCCGCACGCCCGGTCATATCAAATACATGGGAGACTGCGTGTAAGCCCCATGCGTCATCGTTTGCAATCTCAAGTGCCTTTCGACCGCGCTTTTCGGCCAGAGCATACTCGCCAGATTCTTCCAGAGTGAATGAGTAGCAGCCGTGAAAATATCCTTCGGCTTCATGCCCGCCATAGACATGCATTATGTTTTCCAGGGATGAACGCATGCCTCTTAGATCACCGAGCATAAATCGGATTGCTTGGCTCATTTTCATTGCGAGGGGATCGTGAGGCCAGGTTTCCAAGACTTTTTCCATTTGAAAAATGGCAGAACTGGGTTTTCCTTCCAACCATTCGCTAAGCGCATCAATGTAATGTCGTTCGCGCTGGGTAACTGGATTTTCGGCATCACTTTCCAGTGCTTTTTTCAACTTGTCCTGAGCTATTTTGAATAATTCACGTCGACCCAAAAGCAAATTGAACAGACCAGCACTTGCATGTGCAAGCGCAAATTCCGGATCAATGGTCAAAGTCTGGTTCAGACTGGGACCGGTTTTTGCAGCGTGGGAGAGAAAACCTTGTAAGGTCTCATTCCAAAACTGAAGTGACTTACGGTTTGAAACAGTAACATCACAACCGTACTTATCCTGCACTATCATATTCTCTCCCGTTTACCCGGCCAGTCTAAAGATACATGTGACTGGTATGAGGCAATTTATTGTCAATAGAAAGATTTTGCCCTATTTCACTAATCAAATAATCGCGACCAACAATTTGCTCACACTCACGGCGATTTTACAGTAATCCTCAAATGTTTCCTTGCGGATTTTAGCCATGCGGTGAAAGAGTAGGTAAAGTCACCTGAATAATAACTGAACAACCTTACCAAAAAAGAAATATCATTAAAAATGAATGTCTTACGTCTTAAATCGATTCAGGTTAGGCCGGCATTGTTTGCAGTATTTGCAGCCATTCTGTTGCTTGCCGCAACTTACGCAGCGGCGGGGAGAATTCAAATATCAGCGGTCCTGATAGGATTGCTGGCCGGGTTTTCACTCTACCATGCGTCTTTTGGATTTACGGCAGCTTGGCGCAGGGTAATTGCAGAGGGCAGGGGCATGGGGCTGCGCTATCAGTTCCTGCTGATTCTGGTTGTAAGCGCTGTTTCGTTTCCGCTCATTGCTTACGGGCGGGATATTGGCATGCCAACGGGCGGATTTGTTGCTCCAGTTGGCGTGGGAATGGTAATTGGCGCGCTTATGTTCGGATTTGGCATGATCTTTGGCGGGGGATGCGGATCGGGTACACTATTTGTGGCTGGCGGCGGTAGTACCCGTATGTGCATCACCCTTGCATTTTTTGTAATTGGCTCGTTCATTGGTACACTTCATTTACATTTCTGGAATTCTCTTCCCCGTTGGCCCGCCTGGTCGATGGTTAAAAATATGGGGCCGGTGTGGGCGTTTTTGACGCTTGCATTAGTGCTGGGCTTCATCGCTCTTTTCACGATTTGGCGTGAACGCAAATTGCATGGTGAATTGGAAATACCGCGCGAAATGCAATCAATATTTAGCGGGCAATGGTCACCACTGGCAGGTGTGATTGGACTTGCGATCGTTTGCATTCTCACATTTCTGTTTGTTGGACGGCCTTGGGGTGTCACCTGGGGCTTTGCGCTTTGGGGCGCTAAGGTCGCAGACACAATCGGGATTGATGTAACAGCATTCCAATATTGGTCGGGTGGCCGTTCTCGCGCACTTGAAGCAAGCGTTTTCAGGGATACGACATCGGTAATGAATTTTGCAATTATGATTGGCGCACTTGCTGCAGCTGGCATGGCATCTCGGTTTAAACCAATTTGGCATTTAAGCCGGGTAGAAATTTTAACAGCGGTAATTGGCGGCTTGTTGATGGGCTACGGAGCGCGACTTGCTTCTGGTTGCAATATTGGCGCCTATCTTGGCGGTTTAACTTCCGGAAGTTTGCATGGCTGGGCGTGGATGGTAGCTGCATTCATTGGTAGCGGCCTTGCAATTGCCAGCAAGCGGCGGTTGGGAATTTCTTGAATTACCCGGCAAAAATTTATGTTTTGATACAAACCGAAAGGATAGGCTTATGAAGCGATTTTTTGGAATTTTGACGATTGTGGCTGGCCTTGGTTTAGGACTTGCAGTTGAGACGCTTGCGGGTACCCATAAGGCGTTGAAGCGCGACGGCTGGATTACGCATGAGACAAATTATTCTTTTGTAGATCTCAATTCACGGCTCAATGATTCGATCGAAGCCAATGAAATGCGCCGGGTTACCGGGGCAAGTGCCTCAACGGGTGCTAAAAACCGTGGGCTTACCATTCCCGGCAACCGAATTGTTGGCGTCTACCGAAACGATTTTGCTGTGCGAATGCTGGAGGCAAGTCTAGCCGCAGGGATTGAAGCGCCCATCCGATATTATGTTACGGAGAATAGTGATGGCACCGCGAATCTTTCCTACAAAACGCCAACAACAGTTTTCTCTCCCTATTTTGACGATGGTGGCAAAGCGCTGAAAACACTGGCATCCGAATTGGATAAACTGTTTGCAAAGATTGCAAACGAGGCAGTGAAGTAGCGCAAACTTTTAGGCCGGGGTTCAATACATCTTGAGGTTTGGCCTAAAACAATCCGTCATAGGATTTGCGCCCGATACGACAGGCAAGGATTGTAAAGCAATCGCGCTCTAAAGCATTAGCTGTTTCGCTTTTGAGTGTTTCTACATCATCAATCCAGACCCCATATCCACCCATGGCGTTTGCGATTGTGGGAAAATCAGTTCCGGTAAAATCAACCCCCAGATTTGGCCGTTGAGAAGCCCGCTGCTTCATCTCAATGAGTGTGAGACTTTCATCGACCAATACACAGATGACGACCGGGATTTTATGTTCGCGCAGGCTGGCCAATTCACCCAAACCCATTTCCAGCCCTGCGTCACCGACAAAGGCTATCACCGGAGTGTCAGGGCTTGCCTGTTTATAGCCTGCTGCCAAGGGAACGGCGCAGGCCATAGTGCAAAGGGCTGATGACTGAAGCAAGCCACGTGGTATCGGGCAGCCCCACATCTGGCTCAATAAAATGCGATGGGCACCACTATCCGCTGTAGCAACGGTGGTTGCCGGCATGCATTCGCGCAAAACAGAAAACACACGATCAGGCCCGAATTTGCTTGTGGGTGCAAAGGCTTCCAGAACGTCCTGTCTGGTTTTAACAGCAGCTGGTGCAGCTTCACGCTTGGTATCCTGTAATTTATCTGTCAGCATGTTCAGTGCCGGTTTGATAGAACCACGAATTGTGTGACTAACCGCATGCATGCCATGGGTACGTAAAATCGGGGTGATCTCTATGACGGTTTTTTCATGATCCCATACATTACGCCAGCCGATCCGCATTTCTATTGGATCATACCCGATTAGCAACACGCAATCAGATGCTTCTAACAAAGGTTTGAAAAAACCGTCAGCTTTGGGGGAAAGTCCAACGCCACCAAGCGCCAGAGGATCGTTTTCGTCCAGCAACCCTTTGGCTTTGTAACTTGCCAGAAGCGGTATCTTGAACTTTTTGCAGAAGTCCGTGATTTCGCTTCCTGCTGCTTCATTCACTGCATCCACCCCAGCGATTGCCAGCGGATTTTTTGCTTGTAGGAGCAACGCGGCGGCATCTTCGAAAACTGGATCAATGATCGGGGCGATTGACTTAATCGCATTAATTGCCGGTTTCAAACTCTCTTCAGCCAGTGCCTCGGCAACGCTGACCGGAATGTCGATGTGAACAGGTCCGGCTTGAGGTTCCATGGCGATTTGCACCGCCTTGTGAGCAATGAGACCACAGGTTTTTGTAGTACCTACAAATTGCGCCTTTGTGACCTCTGCAAGCATTTTGCCATGGTCAAAAATCTGATGCGTGTAAGTTTCAGCTTCTGCGCGATCAACGCAGCCGGAAACGAAAATCAACGGCACCCGGTCCTGCATCGCATTGGCGATTACATTCACCGCATTGGCAACACCTGGTCCAATGGTTGCAACCAGAACTGGTGGAAATCCGTCCGCGTGCCAGCCACCTTCGGCCATGAACCCACCTGAATTTTCATGCTTGATCAGTAGAAATTCAATGCCGGCGCGATCAAAAGCGTCCATGATAGCAAGCACTTCACCACCAGGAATGCCATAGGCGCGCTTGCAGCCATAAGAAGCCAGGGTTTGGGCTAATAGATCAGCGGAGGTGGAAGCTTCAGACATGGCGGGATTTCAATCTCATGTTGTGCGTATGTCAAACCGATACCGCATGAGCGGCTGAGTGTGTAGGCCTAATTTAGTCCCTGATGCCCTTGTCGGCCAGATTTTCCTGGTCAATCTATTTTGATGCGGTGCGAGTGGACATGCCTATTCTTCAGATCGTGAACAGAAGAAGGGTTGAAGGCGAATTTAAAGTCCACAATGAGCCTGTCGTTTGGGGTTAATCCCAGATCGAACCGCCCGTTAGTTTGAGCGATGCGGCGTATTTTGGAATTTTGTTGAGCGATTCAGGTAATGGCTAAACATGGAATGTCGCATGCATAATGTTACGATTATGACATCGCATGATGATTTTAAATGCGCTTGGTGTGAGACACTACCACTGCCACTAATTAATCTGGGTTCGGTTGACTGCTCAAATGACCCAGAGCTGAACTGGGTCATTTGCAATTGCGCATTCTGAACGGCTAGTTTTTGGATATGCCTATTAGCATATTGTGCAGGTAATCACGTCCGGATTGGGTGCATCTTCAACTGCTTCATCGATGACAGGCTTTGGTTCCGGTACTGCGGATTGCTCGACCACAGTTGGCGGTGATGCCTCTGGTTCTGCAACGACTTTATTTGCCGATACGTCCGTTGCAGCTACATCGTCAGCAGGTGTATCTTCTGTAATCTTGGGTGCTTCAATAACAAGTGGTTCTGTTACCGGCGTTGATGATT
>JBCCBE010000130.1:0-6299 GCA_039814425.1 Pseudomonadota bacterium | reverse complement strand
GACTCGGATTTGGAGAAGGACGACAAAACCAAGCTGGTGCTTTTGATAGTGGTTTGGCCAACGGTGTCAACGCTTCAGTGACCAACCAAAGTGCTTTCATTAACACCATTCCCGCAACAACGAATTTTAGGAATGTGGGAAGGCTTCTGGAAAGAGCACTATACCAGATCATGGTGATGACAATCAAAAGCACCAGGTCGTCTGCGTGGTTCGGATTATTGGTGAAAAAATTTAACCGACGTCCATCACCTATAAAGGATTGAAGAATATTCCCGTCAAATTTTGTGGTTGCGAGAAATGCAGTTTTTCCAATCACAAAAACCAGAGATAAACCGATCCCGAGGATCGCAAATTTCTGAAAATCAAACTCCGGCATCCTTGCTCTTTGGCCTACGGCATCCATCACCATCATTGTGAAACAAAAGATACCGGTAAGTTCCAATGTCCGCTGAAAGCGTTCATCCGAAAGTGATTGGTCATAGTGGATGAGATAGAAAACCAATGACAGGACTACGAACACTGCAAATAGAATAGTGTAAATTGACCGATCAGGCTTGAAGCCAGCCTTCAGATTTTCTGACATGGCGCCAAAATACAAAATTGCAAACAATATATAGGTGAACTGAAAAGCGACAATGCTGGAGCTTATTGCTGCGGCCATCAAGATCAGAGCAATGGATTGTTTTCTTGTATTTTCTCCAAAGCCGCTTAACGCTCGTATAATCAAACCAACCGCCCCTAATACTCAAAGCCATTCAATTGGCTAGATTTGTGCTTTGCGAGTGGAGCTCAGATGTCCAGAATAACGGCCCCATGGATTGATACTACTAGCTTAAAAATAGCGAGCTTTCAATTTTCACTTTCAAACCTTTCGCTAGTGGAATAAAAGAGCCTGAAGTGCTTATAAAATACAATGGGTGGCTCAATGGCTAATGTCTCAACTCCGCATTTTCAAAATGATCAAGGCGTTCCATCAATAAAAGTTGGTGTAAAAGAGTTGATGTGCTGCGGCGCAAACGCACCCTTTGATCATCCTCACGTTTTTCTTGATATGGGCAGTGACGATGAAATAATCTGTCCGTATTGCTCAACAGTTTATAAATATGCTGCTGATCTGGGGCCAACCGAAACCCTTCCAATAGGCTGTCTTTTTGTAGATCTAGCGGTTGAAGCATAACCAACGAAAATGAAACCAGTTCGCGTCCTGATAAGCGGTGCTGGAATTTCAGGATTAACCACCGCGCTTTTCCTTTCAAGATCGGGATTTGAAGTTGTAGTTTTTGAGCGCGCCGAGCAATTGGCAGCAATAGGAGCAGGATTACAACTGTCACCAAATGCCTGGAAGACCCTTCAGCAATTAGGGCTGGAAGAAGCGTTAAATGCCCTTGGAACGTTTCCAAATTCAATTCGTCTCAACAACGGAAGATCAGGCAAGCAGATTGCAACTGTCCCACTTGGGAAAACGGTTCATGAAACCTATGGCGCTCCCTATTGCGTAATGCATCGGGCGGATTTGCAATCTGTACTCTACAATGCATGCAAGCAGTCCCAGCAAATCACATTTCACTTTTCGAAATCATGCGTGAACTTTTCTTCCAGCGAGGATCAAGTAACGCTGGAAACAGATACAAACGGAATACGCGAACTGGCACAAGGCAACTTGCTCGTTATTGCTGATGGGATTCATTCAAATTTACGGGAAGCTGGGTTGGGCCTGCCCTCACCGCAATTCCAGAACAAAATCGCCTGGCGCAGTCTTATTCCGCAAAATGAAATTGAGGATGAAAATCTGCTGGAGGACACGTATGTCTGGCTGTCCAGCAAAGCACATTGTGTTTCTTATCCAGTAAGCGGAGGGCAATATGTAAACTTCGTGGCAATTTTACCGGGTGAGGAATCCGACAAAACTTTTACAACAGATGACAGGCTGAACGGATCATCGAAACTGTTTGAATATTTCCCATCCATCAAACAGTATATATCGCACGATACAACTTGGACTGCATGGCCGTTATATGCTTACCGCAACCCACTTTGCAGCACCCATCCGCTTACGGTTCTGATCGGTGATGCTGGACACGCGATGCTGCCTTTTGCAGCACAAGGCGCTGCGATGGGAATCGAGGATGCCGCTATACTGGCTCGACAATTGAAGACCCAATCAACACCTAAACTGGCATTGGTAAACTTCGAACATCAGCGCTTTTCCAGGGTGAGCAATGTTATGAAATTAGCAAAATCAAATGGCAGAATTTATCATCTACCCCAGCCGCTTGCTTTTTTCCGTGACCTGGTGATGCGGAACTCCTCTCCTGCCTCACTTTTGAAAAGGCAGGATTGGATTTACAACTGGGAGCCGTGATCTTTAAAAAATTGAGTACTTTGTCTTAAGTTAAGACCAAATCAGTCCACCTGCCCCTAGTGAAGGATCTGGCTTAGGAACAGTTTGGTCCGCTCATGTTTTGGATTATCGAAGAACTCTTCCGGTTCATTCTGTTCGACAATCTGTCCTTCATCCATGAAGATAACGCGGTTCGCAACCTGACGAGCAAAACCCATTTCGTGGGTCACGCAAATCATAGTCATACCATCTTCGGCAAGGCTAACCATCGTCTCAAGCACTTCCTTGATCATTTCTGGATCAAGCGCTGAGGTCGGCTCATCAAACAGCATGATACGCGGGTTCATGCAAAGCGAGCGGGCTATCGCCACACGCTGTTGCTGGCCACCCGACAATTGACCTGGATATTTCAATGCCTGCTCAGGAATTTTTACTTTTTCAAGAAAGTGCATAGCAATATCTTCTGCTTCTTTCTTTGGCATCTTACGGACCCAAATCGGAGCGAGCGTGCAGTTCTCGAGAATTGTCAGATGCGGGAACAGATTGAAATGCTGGAACACCATACCAACTTCACGGCGAACCTCATCAATCTTTTTCAAATCGTTGGTAAGTTCTATGCCATCAACAACGATCTTACCCTTCTGGTGCTCTTCCAGACGATTGACACAGCGGATCATTGTAGATTTGCCTGAACCGGACGGCCCAGCAACAACAATACGTTCACCGCGCATAACCCTCAGATTTATATCTTTTAAAACATGAAAATCACCATACCACTTGTTCATGTCAGTGATTTCGATTGCAACATCAGTCTCGGAGACTTCCATTTTTTTTGCAGCGTCAGCCATGATAATTACCTATGCGAAGTGTTAAGTCTGTCTTCCATGAAGATTGAATATCTCGACATGCCAAAACAGAATAAGAAGAAAATAAATGCGCAGAAGACATAACTTGTCATTGCCTGCACCGGAGTGGCCCAGTTTGAATCAGAGTGGGAAAGGTTGATCATCCCAAGGAAATCAAGCAGGCCGATGATTGAAACCAAGGTTGTATCCTTAAACAGGCCAATGAAGGTATTCACGATACCTGGTATTACTATCTTCAGAGCCTGAGGTAGAATGATCATTCGCATCGACTGCCAATAGTTAAGACCGACAGCCATTGCCCCTTCATATTGCCCTTTCGGTATCGCTTGCATACCGCCGCGAACAACCTCCGCCATATAGGCTGATGAGAAAAGTGCTACACCGATGAGCGCACGCAGGAGTTTGTCGAATGTCACACCGTCCGGCAAGAACAGCGGCAACATTACCGAAGACATGAAGAGAACGGTAATCAGTGGAACACCGCGCCAGAACTCAATGAAGATAACCGAAAACAGACTAACTGCAGGCATTTGCGACCGTCTACCAAGCGCCAGCAAAATGCCGAGCGGCAATGCAGCTACAATGCCGGTCACAGCAATTACCAAGGTCATCACGAATCCACCCCAAAGCGAGGTCTCGACATGCTCAAGGCCAAAGTCGACAGACATCACAAGCAGGATAAATCCGATTATTGCCATTGCCACAGCAGCTAGCATTGCTGGCCGATTGGGATCTGAATCCGTTGCCCTCATGTAGGCGAACACCAATCCGACAATGACTGCTGAAAATAACAAGTAATCAATCCAGAAACGCAGTGTGGATGGTGCCATAACGCTATCAGGAATAATAAAGCCGTTGAAATCAAGATTACCACCAGAAAGCAACACGAAAGAAGCGACCGGGAAAATGCCAAGCATGAAAATCAGATTTTCGCGCTTGAACGGCATCGAAGGCATTGCCAGCGGAATAAGACCGGCAAAGAACATAAACAAAACAAGGTTCACACGCCAAATTTCAGCGTCTGGATAGCGCCCATAGATAAACAGCTTCAAATAAGCACCAACATAGGGCCAACAGGCTGCCTTCCATTTTTCGGGCAGTTCACCCCCCTGTGCAACGGTTGCACAGGCAAGCCTGTCCGAACCGCTCCAGACCGCATCAAAAAACACCCAATTGAGCGTTCCCGGCAAAATCATGTAGAGCAGGTAAGCGCCTATCAGTGTAAGGATCGTATTACTTACGCTAGAAAAGAGGTTCTTGCGCATCCAGCCTAAGACCCCGGAATCATTGACCGGGGGGGCTAATGTTTGAGCCATTTCAGTGCGGACAAAGCTCAGATCGGTTTTAGTATTTGCCATGATCTTTCTCCTACCGCTCTACCAGTGACATTTTGGCGTTGTACCAGTTCATGAACATTGAAGTCAGCAGCGATATGACCAGATAGGTCAACATAGTCATCCCCAGAATTTCAACGGCCTGACCGGTCTGATTCAATGCAGTACCAGCAAATATTGCAGTCAGATCAGGATAGGCGATTGCAACTGCAAGTGATGAATTCTTTGTCAAATTCAAATATTGGCTGGTCAGCGGAGGAATAATGACACGCAAGGCTTGCGGGATGATATTCAACCGCAGGGTTTGTCCCGGACGCAATCCGAGTGCGTAGGACGCCTCGGTCTGACCGCGGTTTACCGCCAGTATTCCAGCGCGGACGATTTCCGCTATAAACGCAGCAGTATAGGTTACCAACGCAATCAGAAGCGCAATAAATTCTGGAATGACCTGCATACCACCACGTGGACCAAAATTGCCAACAGTCGGGTATTCGGCAGTTATAGGTTGGCCGGTAATGAAGTAGGTTAATACCGGCAGGCCGATTATTAGTCCGAGCCCGGTCCAAAATACCGGAAAACGCTGACCCGTCTCCATTTGCCGTTTTTTTGCCCAACGGTTTATAAAAAAAGTAATTACGATCGCAGCTAACAGTGCCCATCCGATCATCCCTGCCCCGTCTGCCATCACAGGTTTGGGAGCAAATAATCCAGCAGCATTTAATTGCCCAAGAAATCCCAGGTCGGCAGGTTCACGTTTTGAGGGAAGAAATGCACCAACGCCTTTGTACCAAATAAAAATCTGAAGCAGGAGTGGAATATTGCGCATCACTTCCACGTAAACATAAGCCATCCGGTTGATGACCCAGTTAGTGGAAAGTCTCGCAACCCCCATCAAAAAGCCCAATATTGTGGCAAGGAAAATGCCCACAACAGCGAGTACCAATGTATTCTGCAGGCCTACCCAATAAACATCAAGGAACGATGAGGTCTCGGTATATTCAAGGAAAGGAGAAAAGTTTAGACCGAACCCCGCTTCATTTGACAAGAAACCAAAGCCAGATGCAATGCCGGCATTTTTAAGGTTTGTTGCCGCGTTGGAGATCATGCCCCAAACAACCCATGCCAGGAATACTACCAGTAGGAACTGGAATATCATCGCCCTGAACTTCGGATCGTTGAGAAGTTTTACTTTCGGCTTTTCGATGCCGCCTGGCATGTCGGTTACAGCCATATTCCCCTCACCTACTGCGTCAGCTGTCCCAAGTGACAGCCAGACAAATTTTTATTGCAGTGTTCTTTTTGGGCGTACTCTCCCGTTTACGCCTGTAAAGCATCAGGGCCAGTCTCTCGACCGGCCCTGATAAATTCTAACCCTTAGCGGATTGGCGGAGCGTACTGTAGACCCCCGCGTGTCCAAAGGTCGTTCACGCCACGTGAAATTGCCAATGGTGTATCTGGACCAACATTACGTTCAAATGTTTCAGCATAGTTGCCGACTTGTTTGATAACGTTGTACGCCCAATCGTTTCCAACACCAAGTGCCGCACCAAACTCACCCTCTGTACCAAGCACACGCTTGATTGAAGGATTGTCTGAGCCTTTCATTTCATCGACGTTTGCTGAAGTAATACCGAGTTCTTCGGCATTGACCATTGCAAAGTGAGTCCATTTCACAAGGTTAAACCACTGGTCATCGCCTTGACGAACAACAGGACCCAGAGGCTCTTTTGAAATGATTTCCGGCAGAACTGTGTGGTC
>JBCCBE010000131.1:0-6041 GCA_039814425.1 Pseudomonadota bacterium | reverse complement strand
GCTTGTTAACAGACCCCGCTTCTCTTGCCTGGTTGTTCAACATTCGAGGTAGCGATGTGGTTCATAACCCCCTTGCGCTAGGTTTCGCGATCGTTCCGACATCCGCAAAACCAATTCTGTTCATGGACAATAGAAAGGTATCAGCTGAGATAAGAGATACATTGTCCAAAATTATTGAGTTTCACGAACCCGATCAGCTTGAGGATGAAATCAAAAAGCGCGTTCGCGAGAAAGCCGTACTTTGTGATGAAAATCTTCTTCCTGCCTATTTGGCAGATGTGATTAAGCAGGCCGGCGGGAAAATAGAACACGGGCGCGATCCCGTAGTTTTACCCCGAGCGATTAAGAATCCGACTGAAATCGAAGGTACGAAGAAGTCGCAAATCCGTGATGGCGTTGCCGTGTGTAAATTCCTGTGCTGGCTTGATCATCAAAAACCCTCCGCAATAACGGAAATTAGTGCGGCACAAAAACTCGAAGCCTTACGTGCTTCAAATGCAATCGAGATGGGCAGTGAACTTGAGGAGATATCCTTCGATGCGATTTCAGCCTTTGGTCCTCATGCTGCCATTCCACATTATCGGGTATCCAACAAAACGAGCCTTCAGTTTGAAAGTGATACTCTTTATCTAATTGATTCAGGTGGTCAGTACCTGGATGGAACAACCGATATCACACGCACTGTCGCAGTCGGCAATCCGCCAAAATCTGCCGTTGTTGACTTCACTTTGGTCCTCAAAGGTCACATTGCCATTGCTACCACGCGGTTTCCTAAAGGAACACGCGGCGTTGATTTAGATCCTTTCGCCCGCCACGCTCTTTGGCAGGAAGGCAAAGACTTCAACCATGGCACAGGCCATGGGGTTGGTGCTTATCTCAATGTCCACGAAGGTCCACAATCCATTTCTAAACGCGGAATGGAAGTTTTGAAACCGGGAATGATCATCTCAAACGAACCGGGTTATTATGTTGAAGGTGCCTACGGAATAAGAATTGAAAACCTCGTATTAGTGACCGAGCAGGAAAAACTTGAAAATGGCAATGTGGAAACGCATTCGTTTGAAACGCTCACCCTAGCCCCAATCGACACAAGACTGGTGGCGGCTTCTATGCTCACCGATGCAGAGCGCGAGTGGCTGAACGATTATCATGTCTGGGTTAGAGAAACACTGTTGCCACATCTGTCAGATGATCACGAACGTGATTGGCTAGTGGCAACAACCAAGGCGATTTAACCCTAACGGCATTGCACTTTTTGCAATGGATGATCCGACTAGAATCCCATTGCCCTGCCAACGATCACTATCAACAAGCCAATAGCCATCACTAGCAATGGTGGCAGACGAAAACTGGCCACCAGCGCTGCCAGCATCGCAATCATTTCAACTGGTCCATTGGATAAAGCAGGCGGCAGAACCAGGGTTACAAGCACCGCACCAGGAACAGCTTCAAGCGCGGCTTCCACGCGCGGATGCAACGTTTTAAAACGGGCAAGAAAAACGTGGCCGGCTGATCGTGTGATGTAGGTAACCAGCCCGGTAAGAAGAATAAGCAACCAGACATTTTGGCTATTTGCAGCGGTTAGAAAGAAATCACCCATCTTTAGTCGCACCCTTCTGGGCTTGATTTGCAGGTGACTGCTCTGGCTTTCCAATAAATGCAGCGAGTATGATTCCCGCGACGGATCCCATAGTAATGTGCCATGGGCTACCAATGGTATTATATACCAAGACCGAAACAACACCACTTGCAAGAACCGTCGTTAGCCAATTCGGCCGGCTTCGAAATCCCATTAGCAAGGTCAGAAAATAGACCGACAAAAGCATGTCCATTCCCCAAGCTTGAGGATTTTCTATGAACTTTCCAAACCATCCGCCTACAGCTGTTGAAGCAATCCAGATCGGATAGAACGGTAAAGCGTAACCAAAATAGTAGGAAGGTCTGAGTTTTCCTTGCAAGGCGCGCAACTCACCAGCACCAAAAACTGGATCGGCTAAAAGAAAAAAGCCAAGATACTTTTTTACGAAACCAAATTCACCCATATGTCGACCAAGCGAAGCTGAATAAAGCAAATGGCGAAAATTGACTGCAAACACAGCTAGTAGAACAGACCATACTGGAACCTGCTGGCCGTAAAGATCAAGGAATACAAATTGGCTTGCACCAGCAAACACAACCATGCTGGAAAGCAAGGTCTCGAAAAAAGTCAGTCCATTACTGACCCCAGTTGCGCCAAACAACATACCAAAGAACCAAACAACCAAAGTTATCGGTAAGGCGTGACGGAAGCCTTCCAGGAATTCGTCAGCGATGGCTTTCTGCATGAATTTATTGCTCCACCAACTCAAACCAACCATCTTCATCGATGGTTTTGACACCCAGTTCGGTTGCCTTTTTTAGTTTTGACCCGGCGCCAGGTCCAGCCACGAGCAAATCTGTTTTTGCAGAAACAGACCCAGAAACCTTAGCACCAAGGCGCTCTGCCATGGCTTTTGCCTCATCGCGGGTCATGCGCTCCAGAGAACCGGTAAAGACAACCGTTTGTCCGCCAAGAGGAGAACCGCTAGATGCTGCTTCTTGCGGCCTGGGCTTTACCTGCTCGCGTAAACGCTCCCACACATCAATGTTACGGTGCTCAGCAAAAAACGCACGCAAAGCATCCGCAGCAGTTGCACCGATACCATCAATCGCGATTAATTCATCATAGTTATTTTGTTCGCCAAGCGCCCGCATCGCCTCATCAAAAGCCTCAACTGTCATATAATTTCGTGCAATATCTTTGGCTGTCTGCTCGCCGACGTGACGCACACCAAGCCCAAAAATAAGACGATACAAATCGACAGTGCGTCTTTCATCAATTGCATCAAACAATTTCCGGGCACTGGTTTCACCCCAGCCTTCCGCATCTTTCAACCGTTTCAAAGACCTTGCATCACGCTCCTTTAGTGTAAAGATATCGGCGACATCGACAATACGCCCTTTTTCATAAAACGCTTCGACCTGTTTTGACCCCAGACCATCAATATCCAGTGCGCCACGCGAAACGAAATGCTTGATCTGCTCAACTGCTTGAGCAGGACATACCAGCCCGCCAGTGCATCGTCGGATGGAATCAATCTTACCGGTTCTCGAGTTTTCTTCCCGGACCGCGTGACTTCCACATATCGGGCACAGGATAGGGAATTCAAATATCGGCGTATCAGGCAGGCGCTTTTCCAGATCGACATCCAGAATTTGAGGGATCACATCCCCTGCCCTTTGCAACATGACATTATCACCAATGCGCAAATCTTTTCCATTGCGAATTGGCTCGCCATCATTGCCGATGCCTTTTACATAATCTTCATTGTGAAGCGTAGAATTGGTTACCACAACACCACCAACGGTTACTGGTTCCAACCTTGCAACTGGTGTAAGTGCACCGGTTCTACCAACTTGAATTTCAATATCTCTTAAAATGGTCCAGGCTGTTTCAGCGGGAAACTTGTGAGCAATTGCCCACCTTGGAAATCTCGATACCATGCCAAGACGCGATTGAAGCATTAGATCATTGACCTTGTAAACAACCCCGTCGATGTCATAACCGAGTTCCGGGCGCAGGCGCTCAATTTCCCGGTAATGCGCCAAGATCTGTTCTATCGACCCATGCATTGCCATCAATGGATTTACTCTAAAGCCGGCAGTTTCCATCCAACGAACCATTTCCATCTGTGTAGCGGAAGGACTTGCACTCATCTCACCCCACGCATAGGCGAAAAACTTCAATGGCCGCTTTGCAGTGATGGCACTATCCAATTGCCGCAAAGAACCGGCAGCCGTGTTTCGTGGATTGACATAGGTGGCTTTACCTTCCGATTCCATTCGTGTGTTCAAATCGGCAAATGCTTCATGCGTCATGTAAACTTCACCGCGAATTTCCGCAATCTCGGGAATTGGTTCACCCATGAGTACGGTTGGAATATCAGCAATTGTTTTCGCGTTTTCTGTAACGTTTTCACCTATAGTTCCGTCACCGCGGGTGGCGGCGGAAACGAGCCTGCCCATCTCATAGCGTAACGAGAGCGAAAGCCCGTCAATCTTTGGCTCAGCTGTTAGTTCCAATGATGTCAGATCGTCTAGTTTCAGGAACCGCCGCACGCGTTTTGCGAACTCTGAAACATCTTCATCGTTGAACGCATTATCCAACGATAGCATAGGGATTGCGTGGGTAAGCTTTTCAAACTTGTCGAGTGCAACAAAGCCAACTCTTTGCGAAGGGGAATCCTCCCGGATCAGTGAAGGAAACCGTTGTTCAATAGCAAGGTTCCGCCGGCGCAATGCATCGTATTCACCATCACTAATCTGTGGGTCGTCTGCACCATGATATAACTGATCATGGCGTGCAATTTCCTTAGCCAAACGTGCCAGTTCAACTTCTGCTTCCGCGCTGTTTAATGCATCCACATCTTTAAGATCGGACATCCAAACCCTGTAAGTGTTGTTTCAATCGGAAGCTGCCTAAGTGACTGATTGTTCCATCAGTTTTTCTGCCGCCGCCCTTGCTTCATCTGTAATAGATGCACCCGACAACATTCTGGCAATTTCTTCAAGTCTGGAATCACGTTCCATACGATCAACCCGCGTCAGGACACTCGCCTCATCCTGTTCGGAAGACTTCCGGATCAGATAATGGCCATTTGCACGTGCTGCAACTTGTGGCGCATGGGTGACCGAAAGAACCTGAACCTTTTGTGATAAACGCGACAACCGGTGACCTATCGCATCAGCAACCGCGCCGCCAACACCTGAATCAATTTCATCAAATATCAGCGTCGGCGCAGATCCGCGATCCAAAAGCGCTACCTTTAGAGCCAGAAGAAATCTGGATAATTCACCGCCAGATGCTACTTTTTTAAGTGGACCTGCGTGAGAACCAGGATTTGTCTGAACCCAGAATTCTATCCGGTCAATACCGTTTGAGCCGGAAAACTCCCGATCAGAAGCCTGGTTCACGATAAACCGCGCCTGCTCAAGTTTCAGCGCCGGAAGCTCATCCATTACCCGATCTGAAAGTGCCTCGCTTGCCTCTTTCCTTGCTTGGGAAAGCGTATGCGCCAGCCGGAAGTATTCACTAGCGCTGTGTTCAACGTCCTTTTCGAGTTTTTGGAGTTGATCTTCACCATCTTCGATTAGTGCCAGCTCGTCCGCCATGCGCACCGCAAGACCAGCAAGGTCATCTACAGAAACTTTATATTTTCGCCCAGCCGCGCGTAAGGCAAACAAACGTTCTTCGGAATTTGAGAGTTCATTTGGATCAAACTCTGTTTCTCGATAGGACCGGTCGAGTACTTCTTGAGCAGTATATAATGCGTTCAATGCCAGATCGAGATTTTCCAAAACTTCATCCACCAGGTCCGGAACCTGTTCGCGTTTACGTTCCAGGCGTCTGGCAAGATTGGAAATTAACGTAACAGGTGAAGCGTTACCGGACAGCTCCTGATTGGCTTCTCCCAGTTCAGTTGCAACCTGCTCCAGTTTCATCAGCCGTTGCCGGCGCTCCGCAAGTTCTTCTTCTTCACCCGGCATAGGTCCAAGCAATTGCAATTCTTCACTGGAACTTTGCAAGTATTCAGCTTCGCGTCGTGCCTCTTCAAAATTGGCTTTAAAAGCTGATAATTTTTTTTCCGAATTGTGCCAAACATCCCAGGCATTGCGTACAAGTAAAGCTTGCCCGTCTAACCGGCCGTGCGCATCCAAAAGCCTTAAATGTGCCTCGGGATCTAGCATTGCACGATCATCATGCTGGCCGTGAATTTCTACAAGGCACTGGCCGATTTCACGCAGAAAGCTTGCAGATACGGGCGTATCGTTTACAAACCCGCGAGTTTTGCCATCCGCCTTTTGAACGCGGCGCAAGATAACACTGCCATCATTATCAATGTCATGTTCAGAGAGTTGCGCAAAACCTTGATTTCTACAAAAAGAATAGAATTGGGGATTTGATGAATCGTATTAGTGAAGACATCAATCAGGTACGCATGTATGCGGGACCGGTCATCATG
>JBCCBE010000145.1:0-4632 GCA_039814425.1 Pseudomonadota bacterium | reverse complement strand
GGCACCGGACATGGCGACCGCGGATTTTGAAGCGATCATCGAAGATTTTGAGTTTCTGGACGATTGGGAAGACCGATATCGGTACGTGATCGACCAGGGCAAGGCGATGGACCCGCTCGATGATCGCTTCAAAATCCGCGGTCGCCATGTCCGGTGCCTCATTTTCCTTGGCGTGACCTATGCCCGCGCCCGGCCAAGGTCAAACCGATCCTTTTCTTCGCAAACCTGTTGGTCTACGAACAAGACAATGATCAAGGCGGACGGCCCTATGCGACCACTACTCCTTTTGTCACTTTGCGGTGTTCTCACGCTCAGCGCCTGCGGCTTTGGGCAAAGCCGCCTGAACCCGATCAACTGGTTCGGATCAGCGCGGGAAGAGCCTGCGGCCAGCCAGCCGGCCGAACCCGAGGTGGTCAACCCCCTCATCCCGCGCCGCGTTGGCCTGTTCCAGCGCAGCGCAGAACGCCGGGACGTGTATATCGGCACCCCGGTTGAAGCCGTAACCGGATTGGTGATCGAACGCGCCTCCGGCGGTGCAATTATCCGCGCCACCGGCATTGCGGCCAACGCTGGCGTTTACGGTGTCCGCCTGACGCCGGAGAATGAGGATGAAGCCGCCGTCGATGGCGTTTTGACCTACCGCCTGGAAGGCATCGTGCCGACCAACGCCCCGGTCGTCGGCAACACCCGCCAACGCGAGGTCACCGCCGCGCGCAGCCTGACAGACCAGCAATTGGCCGGCGTCCGCTCCATCCGTGTAGAATCGCGCACGAACGCTCAGGTATCGCGGAGATAAGAGTTTTTGCGGGTCGTCAGATCGCGAGAGAGCCGTTCTGCAGCATCACAGCGTCACAATCGCCACATCGTTCCCCTTGGCCGCCAGCGCTATCTTGCCTTCGCACAGCCGTAGCGCGTCTTCGCCAAAAACTTCGCGCCGCCAGCCGTTCAAGGCCGCGATGTCGCGTTGTCCGGCGGAAAGCGCGTCCAGATCCGCCGTGGGCGCGATCAGCTTGGCGGCCACACCGGCGCTCTCGCTCTTGGCTTTCAGCAAAACGCGCAACAGATCGGCCAAAGCCGGGTTCACCTGCATCTTGTCGCGCGACCGGTCCGGCACCGAGTTTTGATTAGCGTCTTTTTTTCCTGCTGACGCATCCCTAACAAAGAAACTATACACCTGTACACGGAATTTTTGCCAATGACACCGGATACCCTAATGACACCGGAAGAAATTTTACTAGATGGAAAAACTTTTGTTCCTGCAGACCAAGCCCCTATTCCAGAATGGCCTTGCGTTTTAAGTGAAAGACCCCAAGCATCATTAACCATAAAAGATGATGATTTATTTTTAGTCACAGACACTTTAGGTAACATTGCCGGTTGTTCCCTCAATGATATCAATCCCAGTATGGGTTTGTTTGGCTGCGATACACGCTTTTTAAGTAGATTGGATTTCCAAATTGAAGGGCGATCGCCAATTTTGCTGAGCAGCACTGCGGATAAAGGGTTCTCACTTTCGGTGTTGTGTACTAATCCGAAAATCAATGAACGCCTGCAAGCGGATACTGTAGGGATTCGCAGGGAATTGGTGCTTAACGGTGCTTTATTTGAAGAGATAGAAATATCTAACTATAGTACGAGTACTGTTAGTTTTGAATTAAGCATCAGCTTTGATGCGGATTACGTTGATTTATTTGAAGTGCGAGGTTTTGGTAGAGAGAAACGCGGTAGGCTTCTGCGTTTGGTAGAACCAGAATCGGAGGAATTAGTAACCAATGATGGTGTCGCACCAACACAAGACGAAGATTCCCCGGAGAAAGAAAAAGCCTTAACGCTTGCTTATCAAGGTTTGGATAACTTGATAATGGAATCGCGCATCCATTTCCAGCATCGTCAACCAGATTATTTTAAGGGTTATACAGCTGTTTGGCAATTGGAACTAGCTACCCATGAAACCCAAAAACTGGGCTACCGGGTGAATATGTTTACAAATAATAAGCCCACTTCAACAGTTAGCGCCCCCGTGACTTTGGTTCAGGCGAGATCTGCCGAAATGATCGAGGAGCAAAATTGGGTACAAAAGATTACCAAAATTCGCTCAGATAACAGTACTTTCAACCGAATTATCGAGCGAGGCGAACAAGATATGTACTTGTTGCGCCAGTCTTTTGGAAAACGGAAGACTGTTTCTGCTGGAGTACCGTGGTTTTCCACTTTATTTGGTAGAGATTCATTAATTACTGCCTACCAAACTTTGATGTTAAATCCGGAAGTTGCAAAAGAGACTTTAATTTTGCTTGCTCGTTATCAAGGTAAAGTTGAGGACGATTGGCGCGAAGAAGAGCCGGGTAAAATTCTCCACGAGTTGCGCTTCGGGGAGTTAGCTCGCAACCAGGAGATACCCCATACACCTTATTATGGTACGGTTGATGCCACTCCTCTATGGTTAATGCTTTATGCTGAGTACTTTGTATGGACTCACGATCGCGAAACCCTAGAGCAACTTTGGTCAAATGCTTTGGCAGCGATGAATTGGATAGACACCAACCTCCAAGAAACAGGCTACCTCAGCTACTATCGTAGATCGAAGCGCGGTTTGGCTAACCAAGGTTGGAAGGATTCTGGTGATTGTATTGTAGACCGTAAAGGAGAATTGGCGAACGGTCCAATTACCCTTTGTGAAGTACAAGGTTATGTTTATTCGGCAAAAATGCGTCTTGCAGAAATTGCTCGGATGAAAAAACGACTCGATTTAGCAGATCGCTGGCAAGAAGATGCGAGAAATTTAAAAGCTCGTTTTAATAGAGATTTTTGGATTGAAGACCAAGATTTCTGCGCCTTGTCTTTAGATGGTGATGGTAAACAAGTTGACAGTATTTCCTCCAACCCCGGTCATTGCTTGCAGTTGGGCATTTTTACCCCTGAAAACGCCTACAGCGTGGCAGAAAGATTGCGGGCACCCGATATGTTTAATGGCTGGGGTATCCGCACTCTAAGTAGTTTGTCTCCGGCTTACAACCCAATGGGCTATCATGTTGGTTCGGTATGGCCCCATGACAATGCCATCGTGGCAATGGGATTGCGCTCCCTTGGACTAGTCGATCAAGCTTTGGAACTTTTCCAAGGTTTATTCGACATGACTTCCATGCAACCCTATCAACGCCCACCCGAACTCTTCTGCGGCTACGAGCGCCACGGTGATGAAGCACCCGTAAGGTATCCGGTAGCTTGTACTCCTCAAGCTTGGGCAACTGGTTCTATTTTCCAGTTACTGCAAATGATAGTTAACTTAGTTCCCGACGCACCCAACAATTGCTTGAGAATTATCGATCCGGCATTACCAGAATCGATAAATAGTCTTTCTCTTCATAATTTACGAGTCGGACCAACCATTCTCGATCTAGAGTTTGAGCGTTCCGGTAGCACCACAGCTTGTCGCGTTGCTAAGAAACGTGGAAACCTCCGGGTTGTGATTGAAGCCTAATCAAAAATAAAGCATCAAGGATGAAGAGTGAAAAATATTAATTTCATACTTCATCCAAAATATTTGTTTTAGACTTCCTCAGAAGTATCACTTTTACTTCCTGGAGATGATTCATAGAGAGCATCAAGCTGTTGGCGAGCATCTTCGACATTAATCGAACGCATTACCAACAGTGGCTCTTTGACTATATTGCCAGAATTATCTAACAGTTCTGGATGGGGTACTAACTGCGTTCTTGGTGCATATAGCGAATAATTACCTTTATTTCCAGAACGAACGCCTCCTTGCTCGGATCTTACAAATCTTGCGGGATAATTTCCTGGTCTATCAAAACTGAACATGATTAAATTGCGAATCAAGTTAGCAACGGCTATAAAAGCAAGGATAGTAAAAGCGAGAATGTAAAGCAGTTGTAATAGCATTGAGTTTTTCCTTTAGAAGCAGCGAATTTTTTAAACGTTCATGTACCCAGAGCTTGTCAGCACTCTTCACTTGTGGCTTTGAGGGGCACCCATGAAAATTTTTTTCTCCTTAAAACAATTCTCATGGGAACCTTTGACGGACAAGTTTCTCACACACTACGAGAGCCCTAATCTTTAATCACAGAGATTTGCTATGCAAAAATAGATTTCGTGTAGCATTAAATACATTTTTCCTCAAGCGTCATTAAAATTAAAGATGTTAAGAAAAAATATTATTAATTTTGTAGTTTGTCTTGTTCTATAGAAACATCCTGCTTAGAGCGGAATCGCATCGCAACATTCCAACATTCCGTCACGAGTTTATGCCAAGGCATAAGCGTTGCCATATCAAGTCCAACCTTCCCTTCAGCAACTGTAAACAACATTTTGGCTGCTCTAACTTCATCGTGCGCAAGCTTTACTCGCGTTAATAAGTCAGATTGATCCTGCCTAGTTAAAAATGATAGCTGCTCTGTTTCTAGAAAGGTACGCGAACGAGCAAACCAGTACTCGAAATCTTCCAACAAGGGTTCTAAGACCGTCTTTAACAACTCAGGCTCCGGTAAATTAGAGTCTCGCATAAATGAGAAGCAAAATTTGGATTTTCTTACTAATATTAACGTTCTTTACTATTCTTAACATTTAATGCTACACGTCTCTAACGTTAGAATCTTAAAATAATCTGTATTT
>JBCCBE010000079.1:0-15785 GCA_039814425.1 Pseudomonadota bacterium | reverse complement strand
TAGATTGAATGCGGAAATTGTTTTGAGTAAAACTGCATCACATAAAAGCACGCTTGTCGAAGCGTTGATATCCATTGCACCGGATCGTTCGGGCTGCAGTGATAAATCACTTTGTAATTGTCACGACCGCGGCATGCGTGAAGTCTTGTCAAAACTTCCTCAATCTATGTGTCTGGTTAGCTTTAACGGAGAAATCGTATGGGCTTCGCAATTGGCAGAAGCATTGTTTTCTCATAAGACACGACTGTCAGATAAAATTAGGCTCTCTCATATTGTTGAAGAACAATCGTTGAAAGCACTTACTCGCGACTTAAGTTTCTGCAGAAAAGACGGTATAGCAAAACGCGGCGTGTTCCGTATTCATGGTGTATCTTCAAACGTGGAATATGCCTGCTCAAAATTCGCTGATTGCGGTAATCCAGATTGTGGAGGCCTTGCAGCCCTGGTACTGCACCATCCCGAAACTGCGGGTCAGTGGTCGGCCAACACCAATGCTCATTCTTTGAACGCTTCGAAAATCCAAACGAACAATCATCCCAATCAAAACCCTTTTCAGGATGTTGTTGATATACCTGATCTGCTCCGCAAGGTTCTAGAACACCGAAAGCTGCAAACGGTTTCCCCAATAATTGAGACGTCTGAAGATGTTCCGCAAGTTCAGGGAAATCCGGAGCTCTTGACGAAACTTTTGCAACGCATAGTAGGCCTAACAAGCGTGACTGCTGCAAACAATAACAATTCAAGAATTAGCATCAGTAGAACAGCACGAGAAATTCAGCTGGAACTTTCCTTGCCAAAAATTCATTGGGAATTGTCCAACGGGAAAAGTCCACACGAGAAACCGCCACAACTGAAACAGTTCTCCCAATCAATGGTTGCGGATAATGGCAACAGCATAGTGGATGAAATATCATCCCTGGCTGAGCATTCAGGCGGGAGATTGATTGCCGGTGAGACCGGATATGGGCTGACAATAACATTACCGATTAACGCAAAAGCCGTCATCCCGAATTTGCGGGGGATGGAACGGCATGTGTTTTCGTCTTCGATAAAGCAAAAGCATTTTGAATCGGTTCAGGCAAAAACAAGACTGGTGGGGTAGGAGAATTTTTGATGGGTAGTATAAAAGAAAAAGTCTTTGCAGCAGCGATCGAGCAACCTGGATCAGCAGCGGCCCTGTTATTATTTGCCTCTGGTTTTGCGGTATTCTCCATCAACGCAATTTTCTCCCAGTCGACAAACCATCCTGCGCCGATTTGGGCTACGACTGATTCCATGTCTGTTTCATCTCTGGAAACCCTTTTGGATGATCAGGCAGGTTCCGGTGCAAGAACGCATACCGTGCTAACCCAACCCATTAGTTTGAGAAATGTTCCGGTTCCAAAGATCAACCCATCAAAAAGTAGGACCGATGCGCTGCATTCCTCGCTTGTACGTGAGGTTCAGGCTGAATTGTCTGCCATTGGTTTATACGCGGGAAAAGTAGACGGTATTTTTGGGGATTACACCAAACGTGCCATTATGACATACCAGGAAAAAACCGGCATGATTCCAGATGGTGAAGCCAGCTATAGCCTGCTGGCGAATATGAAAGCGGCGTCAGCTGTGGCTCGAGTACAAAATAGTGAGGTTAAGCCCGAAGCGATTACCGTATCAATGCCGGACAATGTGGAAGCAGACAAAACGCTGATTTCAAAAATCCAAACAGGCCTTCGTGATATCTATGGTGACGATACAATCGTGGTTGATGGCTTAATGGGCAGCCAGACCCGCAAAGCAATCCGTGAATTTCAAGAACGCTTCAAACTTGAAGCAAATGGCAAACTGGATCAACCAACCATCAGCAAACTATCCCAATTGCGGATCATTACTGCGATTTAATTCTTCGCAATCTATGCTAGATCCAATCAACAATTATTGCTGGAAGGGATCATAAATTGCGATTAACGACTGCTATGTGGTTTGCCGTTTTTCGTCGGTTGGAGGAACAACGTGGCGCATATTTGACGGTGGTGCGAACGGGAGCCCAACAGGCGGGCGTTGTATTCATTGTCCAAAAAACAGCTGGTTATCAGTTCAATATCTATGGCCCGGCTCCCCAAGTTTTTGCAGTAGAAGGAATTAGCGAACGCTTGTTTGAACAAGTTGCATCAGACGTTCCTCAAGAAGAAGTAGATCGCTTTATCGAAAAACAGTTGCAATTCGATCCTGATCTTTGGGTTATCGAAACAGAAGCCGGAAGCGGGGAGATTTCACTCCAATTGTTGGAAGCCAGAACGTAACGCGTTTTCCAAAAACCTAGTATCGATTTATGACACAATAGCGCAGCAACCAGGCATTTAGAGCAATGCATACAAACCAAATTTCGTGATATTTGGCCTGTGATAAAGAGTTTAGATTTATCCGCTAGCCTGTTTTCCCGATCTGGTTGTGATTTCCGGCGGTCTTTCTGGTTCCATTGTGCCGAATGCTGATGCGGCGATTTTCCATCACCCTATGAAGATCACCCTTACGGACTTCCGTATTGCGTGCAGTTCGATCGGTTCTTGATCTGCCAGTTATCGTGTTTATTTCCAACTTTGCTGAATCGAGCGTTTGCTGTTCATACCGGTCCATAACCTGGCGATAAACATCAGCATTTCGCCCCAGTCTTGGAACCATCATTAGCAATAAACGACCGGCTTGCGTTCTGGAAAAATCCAATGCACGAAACAAACAAGCCAACCCACCTGGATTGTCTTCCTCAATCAATTTTCCAACCAGATCCTGATCAACATTGCATTCATTCTTCAGAGTCCGTGAAAACCGATCCATTTTATTTTGGCGGACCATCTCGATGAGCTTGGAACAAAGCATAGCGGGATCGTCAGGTGTAAACAAAGGCGCGTTTGGATCAAGCTTTTCGGCAACGCGTTGCCCACGCTTCGCTAAGGACAGCAACTGGTTTGAAAGATCACTCTTTGTAGGCTCGATCGCAGCCCGTTTAATGGTATCAGAGCCTGAGACGATTTTCAGCGCTGCTGCATTTGTAACCTCAGTCTGCTCTATTCCCACGGCTGATGGCTCACTTGGCCGCCCAGTATAATAAGCTGGTTGAAACGACTTTCGATCGTTATCTTGCTGGTAATCTTGATGAGCAGAATGAATTTTTCTGGAAGCAATTTGCTCCCGTTTCATAACAGGGTGTTGAGAAAGTAGCTTTCTGAGCGATGAAGTCTCATCGTCTTCCTGCAAAAGCCTATGTATCACTTGTTCTTCCAGATTGTGCCGGCGCGCGATCACCTGCGCATGTTCATGCGATAATTTTTCAATCAGCGTAACAAGGTCCCGGCTGGTCAGGACCGGTGAATAAAGCAGTACGGGCGTTGCAATAGCTGCATCCTGCATCGACATGAAGATTGCAATCGCCCTTGGAGTGTAGGGACTGCGTGCCAGCGTTACAGAAATTTGGCGCCGCATTTCCGGACCTGTATTATGAATGAATGCATTAAACAGCTCTTTTAGGCGGTCAATCTCTGGTGTTTTGGGACGGGTAATTTGAGCAAAATCTTTACAATGCTCTACAAGTAGCATTCCGGTATTGGAATTTGGTCTTGCACGACGTTTGGTTGCAATAGTTTGAGCCATTCAAATGTCCTAGGATCTTGATCCTGTTTTCGAATTGGTGACTCAAGGTACTGACTATAGAATCACCTTGATTTATCTATGCTTCTTAACCTGTTTACAATCTCTTAACCATGTTCGGTCTTCGTGATGAACTAGGAAATCAATTTTCTGGGTAATCTAGAACAACTCAGGAGGGGAAATGGGAGTATTGTTAGAGTTTCCAATGATACAGCAGCAACGCTTATCGAAGGAAAGAACATCCATTGTTCATACTTCTGCAAAGGTATTTTTGTTTGAAGGGGTGCAATATTCGCGCGAGGGAGAGACTAATCCGCCGCAGCGAACTACTAAGACTAACAAACAGAAAACCAGCAAGAAAAAGCCGGTTAAGAACTAGGGTCTTATCCGAGTTTGCTCTTAAGCCTGGCACAGCAACCCCCTCACATTCGATGAGAATTCCCAACCTTTACAATAGAATTTGATCCTAAAGGGACTTAGATCTAGTTCAGCTGATGGGGTAAACATTCCAGTGCTTTAAGAAAATCTGAAACCTGCTTTGCCAAGCTTTCGTCGCGTAATAAAGTGCGAACGACAACAAAACCAACCGCCTCACTAACTTCAACCTGAATAATCCGATCAAAAGTTTCAGGTTCCAATTGTCGAATTCGGGCTTTTTGCACCGGATTGACCAGAAGCATCTGCAATTGTTGGCCAATAGCGGTGCGTTGGTTGAAACTATAGATGACCTGACCACTTGCATTGAAAACAGACGCCGACCAGAACGGTTCAGATAGCGGTGCCTTAACAAATATACCGGTTTCCCCCAGATTATATCTGCAAATCGCTATGCGCATGAACGGGTCCACGTTTGATAGCTTTACATCGGTTACATCATCGAGCTCTCGAAATACATTAACCGGGTATCGCTGCATGATCTGCGTTGCAGGATCATTTGCACCAAATTTCGGGATCAAGAGAACGATAATAATATGTGTGAATGCACCGACGATTAGACCGCAAATTATGATGTAAATTAAAGGGAGGAGCTTCAGGCGCATTTAACTTTTTCAATACTTGGTAGCTCAGGTGCCAATAATCCCGCGCCGCTCGCCATCGTGGTATCATATAGGCGTAGTACAAATTTATAGTTGCCTGATCCGGTTGTAGAGATCCAGTTGCCGGCGGATGGAAATTTGCCAACTGAAATTTGAAACGAATTATCTGGGTTACGGACGATATCGCCTGAGAATATCGCGCTTTCTTGTTTTTGTTCGCTGAACAAAAGATGCCCGGTCAAATCATAGGCAACCAGTGTCCAAAAACGCGATGCCGGGGTAACCCCAACCAATTTATATTGACATTCTCTGCGCAACGGAGCGCCAGCCTGGTCTCGTGAAGTTTCAAAAGCAAGCCCCTCACCGGCGCCAAGGGGAATGGTGCCTTCTATTGTTGAGCGGGCATCAGTATAAGGGTCTACCCTTTCTCCACCTACAAATAACCAGGCAGACCAAATGCCGACATTGATGGATCCGACCCCTTGTGTGCGTTGCAATGTGTAGCGTGCAGAAAGCCATCCAATGGCCAGCCCAACACACAAAATGACAATCACGAAAGGTAAGTTGCGGATCACGCGGTTTGCCTGCTTATTGAAGAGTGTTTGATTCTTTATCGCCTTGCGTATTGCTGGCGAGCGGGCTTTGCAAGTTCAAAGGTTTGGCAGATTGAAAAACCTTGTTCATTTCCCTTAAAAAGTCTTCCGCTTTTCTGCTCAATAATTTCTGCCGGATCAGCGGTGTTGCTCCATCATCAAGTTGCGAAGCAGTAGAAGCAACCGGGCTCTCGGTGACTTCCGGGAACGGGTTTTCAATATACGGTATTGGTCTGCGCTCAATATTTTGATGCGCAAAGGTCATAAATTTGTTCCACGTCATTGCAGGAAGACGTCCTCCTGTAAGGCGTCTGGTCGATTGGTAGTTGTCGTTCCCATACCATACTGCAGCGACATAATTTCCCGTAAAGCCCACATACCATGCATCGCGGTAGGCCTGGGTTGTACCGGTTTTGCCGGCAGAACGGATACCACTAAGTGCAGCACGGCGGCCGGTTCCCCATTCAGGGATCTGGGTCATAATAGTATTCATGACCTTAACAGTGGATTCTGAAAGCACGCGTTGTGGCGCAGGTGAGTCTTTACGAAAATCATAAAGAACATTTCCAACGTTATCGGCCAGTTGCAGAATACCGTGTCTTTCCACTTTATTTCCGCCGGTCATGAAAGTGCCATAGCCAGAAGCCATTTCAAGTACCGTAAGACCATTTGCTCCTAGAACCATCGGAGGATTAACGACCAGATCTGAAGTAATGCCCATTTTACGAACAGTTTCCACCAATCGATCGCCACCTAACTGCTCCAGATTATCCCGACCAAGATACATTTTGACGGGAATTGTATTGATCGATTTGACCAGCGCAGTGGTAAGATCTGTTCTCCCTCGAAAACCTCCAGAATAGTTCCGCGGGCACCAGGTTCGTCCAAAACGCAATTGGCAGACAGGGCCATCTGTAACCCGGGTAGTTTCATTATATCCGAAGTTTTCAACTGCTGATGCATATACATATGGCTTGAACGAAGATCCCGGTTGCCGTTTTGAAACCGTTGCCCGGTTAAACTGGCTTTGGCCATAATCACGTCCACCTACCATGGCGCGAACGGCCCCTTCATGATCAAGGACAATCATTGCAGCTTCAGAAACTCCGTACTGACGGCCAAACTGTCGCAAATGACTTTCCACAGAATCCTCAGCTGCGCGCTGAAGATCAAGATCGATTGTAGTTTTTGCAACAAGTGTCTTCTGCTTTAAACGCAATGCAAGACGCTGGGTTTCCGAAAATGCCCAATCCATGAAGTGGTTAGGACCGTCCAATCCATCGCGTTCGACCACATCTGCTGGTTCTTTGCGTGCTCGGATCACCTGACCCTCTGTCATAAAACCAGCTTGCACCATATTAGTCAGAACTTCATTTGCCCGAGCACGCGCTGCAGGCAAATTGATATGAGGGGCATATTTGCCTGGTGCCTTGTAGAGACCTGCAAGCATCGCGGCTTCTGCAAGATTGACGTCCTTGATATTCTTATCAAAATAATACTCAGACGCTGCCGTAATACCAAAATTGCCGCCGCCCATATAAGCCCGGTCAATATAGAGCTTGAGGATTTCCTTTTTGGGAAGATTTGCTTCAAGCCAAAGTGACAAGAAGGCTTCATTAATTTTCCGTTCCAGCGTACGCTCATTGGTCAGGAAAAGGTTTTTAGCCAATTGCTGTGTGATTGTACTGCCGCCTTGCACAACAGAATTTGCCCTTACGTTCTCCGCAAGCGCTCGCACAAGTCCTGGGAAATCAATTCCGAAATGCTCAAAGAACCGTCGATCTTCTGTCGCTAAAACAGCTTTGACAAATTGGTCAGGTAATTCATCAAGTGGCACCGCGTCGTTTTGACGAATACCTCGTTGGCCGATCACCTTGCCATTGCGATCCAGGAAGGTGACTGAGTAATCCCCCTGATTGCGCCAGTCTTTCTGGGTTTCTTCAAATGCCGGAAGCGCAAGCGCAAGCATCGCAATACCACCGACAAGTGCTAGCGTGATGCCTTCATCGAATACTTCAACAATAGCCCTTGAAACACCGCGCACACGGAACCTACGGAAAAAGATCATTACATTTTCCCAGAAATCAGAAGCGCTTGTAAAAAGACTATAAATCGACGAATCGATCCATGAATCAAAATCCAGCAGATGATTCCATCGGCGTCTTGGTTTCATATTTCCCGGTTCTTTGGCCAAGATCAGTTCCTGTATTGTGTATTCGTCATGGAGAATATAACAGTTTTTGTGAGAATTCTATGATCACGATTGTATAATGGTAAAACTTAGCTTTTGGAAATCAAAATCACTTCAGGAAATGGATCAGGACGAGTGGGAAGCACTTTGTGATGGCTGTGGCAAGTGTTGTTTGAACAAGCTGGAAGACTGGGACACAGGCGAGATTTACTGGACTAAAATCGGCTGCGAATTACTGGATTGTGAGAGCTGCCAGTGTTCCGATTATGAAAATCGTTTTAAGAAGGTGACAGACTGCATTCAACTGACACCAGATATCGTTCAAACCCTTGGCTGGTTGCCTCCCACCTGCGCCTATCGGCTGATAAATGAAGGGTCTGATCTTTATTGGTGGCACCATCTGATATCCGGCGATAGAGAAACCGTGCATCAAGCTGGCGTTAGCATTCGCAGCCGCGCAATCCCAGATGACAATATCAAGCCTGAAGACTATGAAAATCACCTGGTTGACTGGCCTCTAGAGATTTATCACGAAAAATAGGAAAATAATCCTTGACACCGTAACGGTGCTGAGGTATAAATTTTGTACGGTCGGAGAGGTGCGCATAAATCAATGCGTGATTGAGTGGCCGCATCTTCAGATAATCTAATTCCTAAAGTGTAGCGCTGATGTGCTTCACTGCCCTCTATTTTGTTTCGATAGAAACCAGGTGGAGGGTTTCGGATTTGTGCGTCTGATAAAAGGGAACAGGAAATGGCGCAGGATCAGATAGTAGTTGCACCCGATGAAGTAGTGGATGTGGTGGAGAAGGTAACCGTCCGCTTGAAGGAGCGAATCCTTGTTGAACTAGCCGGGCTTGAAAATGAACTCGACACAGGTGAAGGCACGACCGAGCATCACCTCAAAATGCTCACCGGATTTTTTAAGATGGTACAGGGAGTGGACCAGATGATTGACGGAATTCAGCAAAGACATGACCGCGACCAAGACGACGAAATCGACATTATGGAATTCCGCAGAGAGCTTGAAACGCAGATTGCTAGACTTGTCGAAGCCGAATCTACGGGCGCTCTTTCTTGAAGGTTTAAACGATCGCGCTCTGCGCCGCTTGCGCTTTGACTGGCCTGTTTGGGCACGCTCGAACCAATCTCCCCCGCTTTCCGATTGGCGGACATGGCTACTGCTTGGGGGAAGGGGATCAGGCAAGACCCGGACTGGTGCGCAATGGCTCAATGGAGTTGCATTGGCAGACCCGCATTTTCCCGGCAATAGCGGTGGCCGCGTTGCACTGGTAGGCACGAATTATGAGGATATACGTGACGTAATGGTAGAAGGAGAATCCGGCTTGCTGGCGGTTTCTGATCGTAGAAGTCGACCGGACTGGATTTCCTCACGACGTGAACTTGTCTGGCCAAATGGCGTTATCGGTAAGCTGTTTTCATCTTCCGACCCGGAGGGATTGCGTGGCAGTCAATTTGGGGCATCCTGGAGCGACGAGGTTTGTAAGTGGTCGCAGCCTGAAGAGACCTGGGACATGCTGCAATTTTGTCTAAGGCTTGGCGACTTACCGCGTCAGGTTGTAACAACAACGCCGAAGCCGATGAAGCTTTTGCGCAAACTGATTGAGGACCCAACAACTGTCACAACGCGCTCGCGGACAAAAGACAATGCAGCTAACCTTGCAGAGGGTTTCATGGCTCATATTGAGCAAAGCTACGGCAATACACGGTTAGGCCGGCAGGAACTCGATGGCGAATTAATAGAAGATCGGGAAGATGCACTTTGGTCGCGCGACATGATCGATGCGGCCAGGGTAACCCATGCTCCTGAGCTTGGTCGAATTGTCGTTGCCGTCGATCCACCAGCGGGTTCTGCAAATGGTGGTGCTTCATGCGGCATTGTTGCAGCCGGTATGGCGCAAGAAGGGGCCTGTTATGTTTTGGCGGACAAGACAATGGCAACTGCAAAACCGCATCAATGGGCAGGCGAGGTTGTGCGTCTGTTTCGCACTTTAAATGCCGATTGCGTCATTGCAGAAGTCAATCAGGGTGGCGACATGGTGCGCTCGGTGCTGACTGCTGCTGATCCGGCTATCCCGGTCAGATCTGTCCATGCAAGTCGGGGCAAGTGGTTGAGGGCGGAGCCGGTGGCTTTGATGTATGAACGCGGAATTATTCATCATGTAGGCCAATATCCCGACCTGGAAGATCAGATGTGCGCCCTTGCACCCGACGGCAAGGCAAATGGTGTGTCACCTGACCGGGTGGATGCGCTTGTGTGGGCAATTTCAGAATTGGCAATTTTGCGCCGGCCAAAACCGCGTGTGCGGCCAGTTTAACCGAATACGAAACGGAACAAGTCACAATGAACCAATTTTTGAATTGGCTGAAGCCTAGCTTTGGCCAAACGTTGAACTATGAACAAAAGAACCAGCATGGCAATTTGGTTGCCTTGCATATGGGCGACGGTCCCGTGTGGTCATTGTTGGAAGATGGCGGCATTGCAAAAAACGGTTACTGCCGTAACCCGGTTGTCTATCGCTGCGTCAGCATGATTTCTGAGGCGGCTTCATCAATTCCTTTAGTGGCCTGTGAGGACCGGGTGGATTGCGATGAACATCCGATATTGGACCTTGTGCAAAAACCTAACGCACATCAGTCCGGGGTTTTGTTGCTGCAAAGCCTTTATGCCCATTTGCTGATTTCGGGAAATGCCTATCTAAACCGGGTTTCCGTCGACGGGGTGCCAAAGGAACTCTACAGCCTTGATCCCTCACGTATGGCACCGATTAAGGACGACAGAGGTTGGCCGGAAGCTTATAATTATTCAACGGTAAGCGGGCAGGTGCGTTACTCAACAACAGGCGTTGCTCCGGAAGTTCTGCGCCTTTCGATGTTCAACCCTTTAGATGATACAAACGGGCTTTCGCCTCTCCGGTCAGCGCATATGGCGCTTGATATTCACAACGCTGCCAGTAGCTGGAACAAGGCATTGCTTGATAATTCAGCACGCCCATCTGGCGCTCTGGTTTACGCAGCCGCCACAGGTGAGAACCTGTCTGAAGATCAGTTCAACCGGCTCAAAAGTGAGCTTGAGGAAGGTTATACCGGCGCAACAAGGGCAGGTAGACCTATGGTTTTAGAAGGTGGCTTAGACTGGAAGGCGATGGCTTTTAGTCCGCGTGACATGGACTTTCTGGAAGCCAAGAATGGCGCCGCGCGAGAAATAGCGCTGGCTTTTGGTATCCCTCCAATGGTGCTTGGAATTCCCGGTGACAATACGTACTCAAATTATCAGGAAGCAAACCGCGCCTTTTGGCGGCAGACTATTATACCGCTGGTAGAAAAAATCACTCAGCAAATTGGAAACTGGCTGACAGCAGATTTTGAAGGAACAGCTCAGTTGCGACCGAACTATGACACGGTCCATGCGCTTAATGAGGAGAGGGAAAAACTATGGTCACGTATCGGAGCGGCCGAGTTTTTAACCAGCGATGAAAAACGAGAGGTGCTCGGTTTTGCACCCCTGGAGGGCGAAGGAAATGTCTGATCGGTTTATCGCAGGACTAGTCCCGTTATCGGAGATTCCAGAATCTGTATGGCTTTTGATCGCAAAGTTATTTGGTGCAATTTCCGGTTCCGCAATCTCAATTGTCTACATTCTGCCATCTGGTAGACGAGAGGCGATGGCCCGGTTTTTTGTAAGCTTCGGTATTGGTTTGATTTTCGGACCTGCGACCGGCTTTGCCATGGCCGATTATCTTGGAGTAGCAAACCGGATCTCTTCAACCGAGATCACATTGTCAGGCGCAGCAGCAGCAAGTTTGGGTGCCTGGTGGGGGTTGGGCCTTCTGGTTCGTCTGGCAAAGCGACCGGAAGTTTAAGTCCTGTCCCGAAACCCGGCGCACATTGAAATTAAATTTATGATGGAGAAGTGAATGAAAACGCGTCAGCGATTGATGTTTGACGAACGCAAATTTATGCCTGTTATGGTAGACAATATACGCCTCGACGGTTCCTTTTCCGGCTATGCAAGTATTTTCGGCGAAGTTGATCAGGGCAAGGATGCAGTCGCCAAAGGTGCGTTCCGTAATTCGCTTCAGTCAAGAAAACCAAATTCTATCCGGATGCTGTATCAGCATAATCCGGACGAGCCAATTGGGGTATGGAAAAAGATCAAGGAAGACGAGAAAGGCCTCTACGTCGAGGGACAGATAACGCGGGGTGTCCGCAAGTCTGAAGAAGTACTTGAGTTGATGCGTGCCGGTGCGCTGGATGGATTGTCGATCGGCTTTAAGACCAGGCGCGCCAGAACTGACCCTGCAACTAAAATCCGTTGGATACTGGCAGCGGATCTTTGGGAAATTTCTATCGTCACTTTTCCACTACTGGAGTCTGCCCGGATTTCTTCTGTGAAGTCCGGGGACCAGCGACAAAAATATTCAATAAGACAATTCGAGCGATGGCTTACGCGGGATGCAGGTCTGTCGCGAAGCGAAGCCAAAACGGTAATCACCGATGGTTTCGCACACCTGGCATGCAAGCGGGATGCTGCAAAGCCGGAAACAGTTGCGGAAAAAATCCGCAGCATGACGCAAACCCTAAAGACAGGAACAATCAAATGAAAACCTTCAATCAACGAGCACCAGAGGCCAAGGCCGAACTGGGAGATGCTCAAGTCGTAGCCGAAGCATTCGATGAATTTATGGAAGCCTTTGAGGCGTTCAAACAGACTAACGATGAACGCCTTTTGCAAGTTGAATCACAGATATCAGAAGACGTGGTGACGGTTGAGAAAATGAACCGTATCAACCGTAAACTGGATGAGCAAAAATCGACAATGGAACGTTTGCTGATCAAAAATATGCGACCGGGTGCCGGGCCAACAAATTCAAGGTCATTTGCCGGTGTTGAACACAAGCAGGCATTTGACCGCTATTTTCGCAAGGGTAACGAGGACGGGCTTCGTCAATTCGAACAAAAAGCTCTTTCAGTGAGTTCTGACCCCGATGGTGGATATCTCGTACCTGATGAAACGGCAACCGAGATCGGTCACAGATTGGCGTTGGGTTCTCCGATACGTGCAATTTCCGGCATTCAAGCGGTATCCTCAACAATCTATAAAAAGCCGTTTGCAATTACCGGTTTTGCAACTGGCTGGGCAGGCGAGACGGACGCGCACCCGGAAACAACATCGCCGACCTTGTCCTCAATTGATTTTCCAACCATGGAACTTTACGCGATGCCGGCTGCAACGTCTCAATTGCTGGATGATGCAGCAATAGACATAGATGCTTGGATTGCAACAGAAGTGCAGCAAGCCTTTGCAGAACAGGAAAGTGCCGCCTTCATCAATGGTGACGGCGTTAATCAACCACGGGGGTTTCTAACCCATACCAATGTGGATGAATCCAGCTGGAGCTGGGGTAGTCTCGGCTACGTGCCAACCGGTACAGATGGTGGGTTTGATGCAGTCGATAGTTCCGACGTTTTGATCGACACCGTTTATGCCCTGAAGGCAGGGTATCGCCAGAATGCAAACTGGGTGATGAACCGGAAAACCCAGGCCGAGATCCGCAAACTGAAAGATGCTGACGGCAATTATATCTGGCAGCCTCCAGCAGCTGCCGGCCAAGCAGCAAGCCTGCTCGGTTTCTCAGTGGTCGAGGCGGAAGACATGCCGGATATTACCAATGATGCAACCTCGATTGCATTCGGGGATTTCCAACGCGGTTATCTGATTGTGGACCGGGCTGGCATTCGCGTGCTGCGCGATCCGTATTCAGCAAAACCCTATGTGTTGTTCTACACAACCAAACGTGTCGGCGGTGGTGTACAAGATTTTGATGCAATCAAGCTTGTGAAGTTCGGTACAGCATAAGCAACGTCCTCCCTCGTTGTGGTGTTATTCAACACTGCGTGCCGATCCGCGGCCCCGTCAAATTTGGCGGGGCCGTTTTCGTTTCAACATGGAATTCTTAAATGGCAACTTCTGTAATTTCGCCCCCCCTGGCAACACCGATTTCACTTGAAGAGCTCAAACGCCACCTACGGATTGAGGATGATGTGCAAGATGCGTATCTGATTGATCTTATTAAAGCGGCAACCGCGTATGCGGAGGCGCATATTCGAAAGGTGCTGATTGACCGGACAATCCGCCAATATGTGGAATCAGTCGATGCAAGCGGTGACATATTTCTAGAACCCTTTCCTGTTTCCACGATCATTAATGTAACCGGATATGATGCAGAAGGTTTTCCGCATGTCTTGGAAGCAGGCACCCTTCGACTGGACAATCACGATGATCCGGCAAAGCTTTGTATTCTTGATAATCAAGTTGCTGCAAATTACGCCAATGGGCTTGAAATCGACATGGTCGCCGGTTTTGGTGATAGCGCGGATGCGGTGCCCCGGAACATTGCCCGGGCCATTTTGTTGCTATGCGCACATGGCTACGAACACAGAGGAGTAGAGGCCTCTTTCGCGCTTTCCTCGAGCCTACCCCCCTTCGTTAATGGGCTGCTTAATCAGACCCGTCGGGTTATGTTATGAGCAAAATTAAATTATTTGATCCGGGTCGGTTCAACCGGCAATTGTCTATTCAGAACATAAATGATGTCTCAGATGGTTGTGGTGGGTTCCTCAAGCAATATCAGGTTGAGGGATCTGTATGGGCGCACCTCTGTCCTGTTGCGGCACGCGCGCTGACAGAGGCCGGTGCCGATAAACAGGAAATCAGTCATCGCGTGATCATTCGATACCGTTCTGGTGTCAATCCTGGCACCCGCTTTACCACCGGCAGCCGTCATTTTGATGTGCAGACAGTTCACGATCCAGATGAAACCCACCGATACCTTGAATGCGAGGTAATTGAACAATGAGTGTGAAGCTTTCCTTTAGAACCACTCGATTTGATCTGACGAAGGCCCTGACTGAATTTATCAGGCGCAAAGTTAGAAACCCGAAACAGCAGAAACACAAGAAACCAAATTCTGTAAAATCAAAGCGACGGGAGGACCGCTGACATGGTTCACCCAGCAATACTTTTACAGGCTGAAATCTATAGCGTTCTTGCTGCTTCTACGAACCTGATTAATGCGCTTGGTTCATCTGCTATTTTTGACGATGTACCAAAGAATGCAAAGCCCCCTTATGTCACCTTTGGCGATACGCTTCATTTTGACTGGAGTACGGGAACCGAAACGGGGTTTGAGCATCAAATTGCATTGGATGTTTGGTCAGCACGACGCGGGCGAAAAGAAGCATTGAATATCATTCAGATTATTCAAAACGAATTAGAAAATCTGTCCGAAACCTTCGACGATTACGTAATTGTCAATCTGACCCACGAGTCTACTGAAATTGTCAAAGATGCGGACCGCGATCTGTTTCGCGCAACCCTCAATCTGCGCATTACAACTGAACTCGCAACCTAGTTTTATCAATTGGAGATAAGCTTATGAGTGCCAAGAAAGGTAAAGACCTTTTATTAAAAATCGAACAGGGTGGCAGTTTTGTTACCGTAGCAGGTCTGCGCGCCAGACAGGTATCTTTCAATACCGAGACCGTGGATGTTTCCGATTCTGAATCAGCCGGCCGTTGGCGGGAGCTATTAGCAGGTGCAGGTCTGCGTCGTGCCTCGATTAGTGGTAGTGGCCTATTTAAGGATGCCGCAAGTGACGAGCTGGTACGCGAAGCGTTTTTCACCGGTACCATCGTGACCTGGCAGGTAATAATTCCGGATTTCGGTGATGTCTCCGGCCCCTTCCAAATCACGTCACTGGAATACCAGGGACAACATGACCGGGAAGTTACGTTTGAAATTGCACTCGAGTCTGCCGGTGAAATCACTTTCTCAGGTGCGCAATAATGGTGAACCCTTTACGCGGTGAAATTTCAGCCGAACTTGATGGAAAATCCTGGACCCTGTGTTTGACGCTGGGCGCGTTGGCTGGATTGGAAAAAACCCTTGGCGTTGCAGACCTATCACAGCTATCGGCAAAATTCGCATCCGGAAAACTCAGTGCTGAGGATATTCTAAAGATTATCCATGCAGGACTTATTGGCGGCGGCTATACGCTTTCACAAGCCGAAGCTTCTGAAATGCGAGTTGATGGCGGTGTTCAGGGATATGTGGACATTGCTGCGCGTTTGCTCACGGCTACGTTTACACCACCAGAAATCAGCGAATGACCGCCAAACCCCTGCCATGGGCAGGTTTGATGGCGTTTTGCTATGGCCGATTGCGAATAGCGCCACAAGCATTCTGGCAATTAACACTATGCGAGTTGCACTGCTTAATGGTGGGATTAACCGCTAAAAATTTCGGTAATCCAGACC
>JBCCBE010000013.1:0-54657 GCA_039814425.1 Pseudomonadota bacterium | reverse complement strand
GCTCACTGGGACAATGAACGATGGTAGCTATGGCACATGGTTCCCGGGTGTGCCTCGATCGTGATATTGGCAGAAATCTTGCTGCGACACCCACATTCGCACTAAATCATTTGAAATCTGGTCCCAATATTCGACAACAAGGCTTCTTTCGGTGCTGTTAGTTTAATTCTAACCAGTCTCTGAATATTTGAGCAGGGTAGAGTTTATGCCGCGAAATGCTGCAAAAATTACCGTAATCAGCCACGAGACGCAGAAAATTCTCTCGTAAATTCTAATAGTTTCTGCACCTGCATTGCATCAGGTAAAATCGCGGAAGGATCAGAACTAATTAAAGTGATGGCCAGCTCTGCCTCATTCTGCCAATCAAGTACAGGTGCTGCTGCCGCAACCAGACCGGGAATGAAGCGTCCATCTACCGTTGCATAGCCCAATTCACGCGTTTCGTTTTCAAGCGCAGAAATTGCTTTGGTAGGATTTTGTGCTGTGTCAGGAAATGTGTTCTCCAACAAATATGGTTGACGACGAATACGCGTGAGCTCTGATTTTAGTAAATCCGTGGTCATAACTTTAGGTAGATAGGCAAGAAATACTTGCCCCGTAGCTGAAGTCAAAATTGGGAACGTTGTGCCAAGCCCGAGTGACGTGATTACCGGTGCTGCAGCGCGTTGCCAGCGAACGACCGTAGGACCCGATGTTCCCCAAACAGAAACCAGCGCAGTGATTCCCGTATCACGAACCAGCTCCGGCAGTGCATCCCCTACAGCATTAACGATGTCGCGTCGCGAAAGTGCTGCTAGACCGATTTCCATTGCTCCTTTACCAAGATCGTATCGGCCATTGCCGTCCGTTTGTGCCAATCCTGCATGCACAAATGACGAAAGATAGCGATGTGCCTTTGTGGTTGGAATGCCGCAAGCTTTGGCCAAATCACCAAGAGATGTTAGTCCCATTTGTGCAGCCAAGACTTCCAGCAATACCAGCGCACTATCCAACGACTGGATGCCCCCAGCGGACTGACTTTCTCTTACTATTAAGTTTTGGTCTTTAGTCTTGACCATCATTACCTCGTTCAACAATCAAATTTCGAAACGATTCAATAGAAGATAATTTTAAGCCATTCATGCCTTGATTGAATAGGCCTCGAACCTCCTTTCCTTCAATCGCAAACGTATCTCCAACGAAGCCTTTGTAATCAACTTGTACTGATTTACCACTCCATTTTCCAATCGTAAGTTTAAGCTTAAGCGTATCCCCTTCACGAACCGGCGCCTGGAAAGTTGCAGATGCATCCAATAGGCCAGTCCCTATGATGCCAAACTCCTTCTGAAGTTTTGCCTGACTTAGTCCAATTGATGCCAACCATGCCTGAAATGTAGCATCCATCAATCGAAAATGATGAGGGTAAAACATTATTCCAGCGGGGTCACAGTCGCCAAAAAAAATCTGATGTTGGTATGAAAACACAATTCTTCACCATTTCATAATAAGAAATAAATTGCATAATATGAAATGCTAGTCTAGTAGTGTTGGAGTGTGGAGGGATTAACTGCTGTGAAAAGGCACATAGAAATTATTGGCGGAGGACCCGCTGGGCTGTACGTCGCATCGTTGCTGAAGCGCGATGACCCAACGTCTATGATCCGGATCAGAGAACAAAATCCGAATGGCGCAACTTGGGGATTTGGCGTTGTCTTTTCAGACCAAGCTCTAGACTTTTTGAAGACAGACGATTCAGAAACTTATGATCTCATTACACCGCGCATGGAACGTTGGCAGAATATGACCCTCGTCCATCACAGCGAGAGAGTGACCCTCGACGGGATTGGCTATTCTGCCATTGGTCGGCTTGAGTTGATCCAGGTTTTGCAGAAACGTGCACTCGCGCTGGGTGTTGAAATCATCCACGACACACTTGTTGATACCATCGAGGGTCTGGAAGCTGATCTGATCATTGGTGCTGATGGACTAAACTCAATTGTGCGTGGAGATGGCAAAGTTTTCAGTACAACAATAGACTACTTCTCAAATCGCTTCGCATGGTTTGGTGCTTCTCGCTCGTTTGAAACACTGACCCAAACCTTCTTGCACGCTGATGCTGGTGTGATGAATGCACACCATTACCGCTATGCACCGGAAATGAGCACATTTATTGTAGAATGCGATAAGCAAAGCTTTTTTGATCATGGTTTTGATCAGATGGATGAGGTTGAAACAGCCCATAAATGCGAAGAAATATTTGCAGACACACTTGAAGGCGCAGCACTGGTTGCAAACCGATCCGTTTGGCGGCGGTTTCCGAAACTTTGGTGCGAAAGGTGGCATAGTGACAACAAGGTTCTGATTGGTGATGCGGCACATACAGCCCATTTCTCAATTGGATCCGGTACAAGACTTGCAATGGAAGATGCTATTGCTTTGGCAGCAACACTTCGTGATCACGACAAAATTTCTGATGCGTTGGAAGCATACGAGGGCAAACGCAAACCGATCGCGCATAAGATCGTCACAGCGGCGAATACATCTGCCCTTTGGTACGACAGGTTCGGCGAGAAAATGTCTCTACAGCCGATTGAATTCGTATTCGATTATATAACGCGATCCGGCCGAGTAGATTTTGATCGTCTACGCAAGTTGTCGCCTGAATTTATGCAGCGTTATGATGCGCACAGTGTCGAAACCTCAATGGCAACGACATGAACGATATCCCAAAAAATGATTACTTCAATACTACAGCCATCAAGGATCCGGTTAGTGATACACCCGGTGCAAAACGATTTGGTTTTGATAAATCCAGGCACTGTAATGCTTCGGAAATCTTGTTCCAGAATCTAAGCCGAAATCCTGATTTGATTGCAGTGACAGGCCCTACTGAGACTCTGACTTATGCAGAACTTTGTGCTGAAGCGGCACAATGGGGAAATGCATTCAGTGCCGCTGGACTTAAGCGCGGTGATAGAATTTCCATGCTGCTGGATGATACGCCTAGATACCCTTCAGCAGTGATGGGTGCAATAAGGGCGGGTTTTGTTCCGGTATTGTTAAACACACAAACCCGGCCAGACCTGCTTAACTATTATCTGTCTGATTCATCCTCTCCAATGGTCGTTGTTGAGGCAACATTTGCCGACGCCATTACTCAAGAAGCGATTGATGGAACAAAAATAGATAAGGTTGTCATAGCAAATTCGGATTCAGGGTCTGAGATAGGCGAAAATATTGATACAATTTCCAGTTCTGATTTCATTTCTGAACATTCTGTAAAATTGGATGCAGTGGATACTGGGCCGGAGGATATGGCCTTTTGGATGTATTCGTCGGGCTCGACCGGTAAACCCAAGGGAATAGTGCATTTACAGCATGATATGGCGTATACGGCCGAAACTTATGCTGCAAGTATATTGAAGTTACAACCTGGTGACCGCTGTTTCTCGGTTCCAAAGATATTTTTTGCCTACGGATTTGGCAATGCAATTACATTTCCATTTGCAGTTGGTGCTTCCGTCGTATTGCTGCCTGGCCGTCCAGATCCAAAACGCATATTAACTGCAATTGAAGAATATAAGCCGACAGCATTTTTCGCGTTGCCAACGGTGTATACCGCACTGGCACACGCTGAAGAAACGGCTTCAACAGATTTTTCATCCTTGCGGTTGTCACTCTCAGCTGCAGAAATTCTATCTGAAGATGTGTTCAACGCATGGCGCGACGCCTCAGGCCTTGAAGCGATAGAAGGTTTGGGCTCAACCGAGATGTTGCATATCTATCTGTCAAATACAGCAGAGGAAAAACGCTTAGGCTCTGCTGGAAAAGTAGTTGCTGGCTATGAAGTAAAGCTGTGCGACCAGGATGGAGCTGAAGTTACGGCTGGTGAAGACGGTGTTATGTGGGTGCGTGGACATTCATCAGCACCGCTCTACTGGAACCGACCAGATAAGACAGCGGAAACCATGCGCGAAGATTGGATATACACTGGTGATCGCTTCATAGAAGCAGATGGCTTCTACTATTTTCAGGGTAGGGCAGACGACTTAGTCAAAGTTTCCGGCCAATGGGTGTGGCCATTAGAGGTTGAGCGTTGCCTAAATGAAAATGAAGCAGTTCAAGAAGCTGCAGTCCTTGCCCATGCATTAGAAGACAGACGAACCGTTCTTAGAGCAGTAGTTGCCTTATGCGAAGGTGTTGAAGGGGATGATGATACACGCCTGCATTTACGCGAACACATCAAACATCACCTACTACCCTTTAAGGCGCCGCGCATCATTGAATTTGTACCTGAATTACCGAAGACCGGCACCGGGAAAATTGATCGCCAAGTTTTGGTGAACAACAATGAAGAGAAAGGGTAAATCATGCTGACGCAAGGTGAAGACAAACCTACTGAGACTGCTGAACGAAAAGCGTTTTACGAGCGTATCGATAAACAGCATATGACTCCGTTGTGGAGTGTGCTGGGCGACCTCGTAACCCCTGAGCCCCGTTCAAATTGTCAACCATTTGCATGGAAATTTGAGGAAATTCGCCACGCAATGATGGAAGCTGGTGGTTTGATAACCGCAAAAGAGGCTGAGCGCCGGGTTCTGATACTGGAGAATCCGGGCCTTCGCGGACAGAGCAGAATTACCACTTCTATTTATGCAGGGGTTCAATTAGTTCTGCCGGGCGAGGTCGCACCTGCCCATCGCCATACTCAATCCGCATTGCGTTTTGTCCTAGAAGGTGAAGGTGCGCATACGGCGGTGGATGGTGAGAAAACAATCATGTGCTACGGAGATTTTGTCATCACACCTCATATGGCTTGGCATGATCACGGCAATGAAACTGATGAGCCCATGTTCTGGCTCGATGGCTTGGATATCCCGGTTGTATCGTTTCTTGACGCATCTTTCGCAGAAGGCCTTGGTGATGACGAGCAAAAAATCACCCGCGAGACTGGCCAATCGAACGCAGAATTCGGCAATGCGCTTCTGCCCGATAATGCTGATCGATCTATCGTTTCTCCAATTTTCAATTATCCATATGACCGATCGCGCGAAACCCTCGATGCTATAAAACGCGGTTCAGATGCCGATGCCTGTCATGGCTGGAAATTGCGTTACGCCAATCCGCTAAATGGTGAAGATGCCATTCCCACAATGGGAACAGCCATTCAACTCTTGTCTGAGGGCAAAACCACGCCATTCAAAAGCACCAGCGCTACAATATTTGTTTGTGTTGAAGGTTCCGGCAGGTCCCATATTGGCGAGACTACTGTCGAGTGGAAACCAAAAGATATCTTCGTGGTACCGTCATGGGCTTCAGTAACGCATGAACCATCACAAGAATCCGTTCTATTTTCATATAATGACAAACCCATTCAGAAGAAGCTCGGTCTTTACCGTGAGCTTCGTGGCAATAACGACGGAGCATAGATTAGTTTATGAGTGAAATTTCCTTTGCGGTAGCAGCACCAACAACACCCAGTGTTGCTATTAATAATGACGACCAACGTTTCCCCGTCAGGCGCATTTTTTGCGTTGGTCGAAATTATGCTGCCCATGCCCGCGAGATGGGAAAAGACCCCGATCGCGAGCCGCCGTTTTTCTTCACCAAGCCTTCAGATGCTGTAATTGATGCTGGCGTTGGGGCGGACATTGAAATTCCCTATCCTCCCGAGACCGAGAATTTTCACTATGAAATAGAGCTAACCGTGGCGATTGCAAAAGGTGGTCGAAACATCTCTGTAGATGCAGCGTTTGACCATGTTTTTGGATATTCAACGTCAGTTGATCTGACGCGCCGCGATCTTCAACTTCTAGCGCGCGATAAAGGACGCCCCTGGGACTGGGGAAAAGCATTTGATCTTTCAGCTCCGATGGCACCCCTTCGTAAGGGCAATGACTTTGATCCTACGGCGGGTCGTATCTGGCTCGAAGTCGATGGAGAAATGAAACAGGATGCAGACCTGAGTGAGCTCATCTGGCCAGTTGTCGATGTTATTTCAATCATATCACATACAATGGAATTGAAGCCAGGTGATCTAATCATGACTGGCACACCTGCGGGTGTCGGACCAATTGCGAAAGGCCAAACCGCGCGGGGTGGTATCGATGGTCTTGCGGATATTGAATTCAAAATTGTTGAGTCGGTTTGATGAGCGGGATTGTATTGCATTCATTCTTCCGTTCCTCCACCAGTTTTCGGGTGCGCGCAGCACTTAGACTAAAGGGTATAGATTTTAAACAAAACACTTATGACTTCCGCAAAAATGAACAACGCTCGGCTGAGTATTTGACACGGAACCCACAAGGACTGGTCCCGACCTTAACGACTGACGACGGTGTAGATATTCCTCAGTCACTTGCCATTATCGAGTGGCTTGAGGAGACATATCCTGAACCGGCGCTTTTACCCGAAGACAGAGCAGGTAGAGCTCGTGTTCGTAGTCTCGCCCACGCTATCGCATTGGATGTGCATCCAGTGAACAATCTACGGATACTAAATTATCTGAAGGAAAGATTTGGTGGGAGTGAAAAAGCGATTGCTGACTGGTTCCGTCATTGGGTGGGCCTTGGATTTCAATCTGTCGAACAAAGACTCAAGATCGATAAGGATACCGGCACATTTTGCCATGGTGAGACGGTGACGCTGGCTGATATCTGCCTGACTGCTCAATATGTAAACAATTCAAGATTTGCGGTCGATCATAAGCCTTTTCCCAATATCCAGCGCATTGCGGCGGTTTGTTTAGAAATGCCAGAATTTAAAGCTGCAATGCCTGCTGCACAACCAGACGCAGTGTGAAAGCGTCTGCAAAACAAGTTCATTTTTAAGGGAGGAAACCATGACGAAACTATTACTAACCACAGCAGTTGCGCTGTTCGTTGCACTTAGCAGTGCGTCCGCGCAAGTCATTTCTATTGCGACACCGCCGCAAGGTTCGGTATGGAATACAATGGCCAGCGTCTTTGCCGCGCAAGCTCGTGAAAAAGTCAATATGAATGTAACTGTATCTCCCGTAGGTGGCAATGAAGCTATGCTTCGTGCGGTTGAATCTGGACAAGCGGAATTTACATTGGACGATGTAAATGACGTGATTACTGCGACAGCAGGTTCTGGTGAATGGGAAGGAAAGCCAGTCGGCAAACTCCGCGTCGTCGCAAAAATAAACCCTTTTCCGGTTGGCCTTTTTGTACGCAAAGATAGCGGTATGACTTCAATTGCTGACCTAAAGGGTAAATCGGTTCCATCCGGTTGGGATGCTTTTCCACTTGGTCGCAGCCATATCCAGGGCATTCTGGCCGCAGGTGGTTTGACAAACGAGGATGTATCAGGTGTACCAGTTCCGGAACTTATTCGTGGCGTTGATGCGATGACTTCGGGCCGTGTGGATTCTGCGTTCTTTGCAGTTGGTGGCCCAAAGGTTGCTGAAGCTGATGCTTCCGTAGGCGGTGTTCAGTTCTTGAAGATCGATTCAAGCGAACAATCGCTTAAGCGTGTTCAGGCTGTGCGCCCGGCATTTTACTTTTCAAACGTCAAACCGGCACCTTTCCGCGCAGGTGTACCAGAAGCTATGCACTTTGTGACATGGGACAATGTGCTTCTGACAAGTGCAGAGGTATCTGACGATTCCGTAAAACAATTGCTCGGTGTTTTGGCAGATAATAAGGCAGCAATGGCAAAGGCATTCCCACCACTTGGTGCCTTTGATATCAGCAGAGCTTATAAGGCGTATCCGGGTGTTGAATATCATCCAGCTGCGATTGCTTTCTATAATGAGCGCAACATTGCTCAAGTAAAATAATATCAAACATCTCAAGACAGCCATTTTGCTCTTTAAAATGGCTGTCTTTTTCATTTTGAGTAAGACAATGAGCTTAGCAACATTACCAAATTTACGGAATCTGCTTGCCGCACTCTTGACACTGTTAGCGTTGCTTTTTGCAGCGAATGTAACATCACGCATGGGCATCGCGCTATATACAGAGCAGTTCCTGGCACTGGTGCTGGGTTTGTGTTTGGCTCTTTGTTTTATTACGACCGCCGAGAAATTTGAAAACGGTAGGAGCCATTTCAAAACCCTTTATCTTTTTTTGGCTGCACTTGGACTAAGCACTGCATTATTTGTCGCAGTCGACTACCGCAATCTGCTGGTTAGATCTTATAGCTTAAGTTGGGATGTGATCGTTGTTGGTGGAATATTATTTCTATTAATTTTGGAAGGGTTACGCCGTTCCGTCGGATTAGTCTTGGTTTTGGTGGTGCTAACCATCGCCGGTTACGGGTTGATCGGACATCTGGTTGAGGGCCCATTACAAACCCGTGAAGTTTCCGTCGACCGCCTCATTTCCTATTTCGCGGTAGATGCAAATGGTATTCTCGGCCTTACGCTTAATGTTGCAGCAACAGTCGTAATAGCTTTTGTCTTCTTTGGCCTATTGCTTCTCAAGTCTGGCGGAGCAGATTTTTTTAACGATATAGCACTTGCCACCATGGGACGTAGGCGTGGTGGGGCGGCAAAAATTTCAATTGTCGCTTCAGGTTTGTTCGGATCCATCTCAGGTGTTGTGGTATCCAATATTGTTGCTACAGGCGTGGTCACCATAAAGCTTATGATTGATGCCGGTCTTAGGAGGCATCAGGCTGCGGCAATTGAAGCAGTTGCTTCTACCGGTGGTCAAATTGTGCCGCCGGTTATGGGAGCAGTTGCTTTTCTTATGGCTGATTTTCTTCAGCGACCATATTACGAAATCGTAGTCGCAGCGATTATCCCGGCACTATTTTACTACATCGCACTATTTGTACAGGTAGACATTGGTGCTGCTAAGGATCGCATCGCTGCGGTCGACGAAAATCTGATCCCGGAAACAAAAACAGTCTTGAAGTCTGGTTGGATATTTATCCTCCCTTTCGCTGCTGTGGTTTGGGCCATCTTCTTTGCGCTTCAAAGGCCGGAAGTTGCAGCCCTTTGGGGTTCTGCCTCTGCGTTGATTGTCGGTGCAGTTTTTGGTTATGGAGGTAAGCGCATGTCTGTGTCGGCGGTGCTAGACGCATTTGTCGAAACCGGGCGGGCAATCGTTGACATTATTCTCATTGCAGCGGCTGCTGGTCTAATTATTGGAACACTCAATGTAACAGGCTTGGGCTTTGGTCTTACGTTCACCCTTGTTTCTCTTGGCAAAGGTTCCTTACTTGTCTTGCTAATTGTTGCAGCTGGCGTTTGTTTGATCCTGGGTATGGGCATGCCGACGGTGGGTGTTTATTTACTGTTGGCAGTTCTGGTTGCCCCATCGCTTATTGAAAGTGGTGTAGACCCAATCGCGGCACATCTTTTTATCTTCTATTTAGGCATGATGTCGATGGTAACCCCGCCTGTCGCCATTGGCGCATTTTTTGCAGCCGCAATTGCCAAATCAAAGCCGATGGAAACAGCACTTGTTTCAATGCGCTATGGTTGGACGGCTTATATAATTCCGTTTTACTTTGTGCTTTCTCCAACGCTCATTCTAAAAGGCGACTGGATAACGATTGCTGTTGACGTAGTCACCGCCGGAATTGGAATTTATCTAATCTCGGCTGGCGCAATAGGCTGGGTACGAAAGCCGCTAAACGCACTTTCTAGAATTCTGCTGATAATTTCAGGCCTCTGCCTGATGACACCGCTAGCCTTTGAATATGCACTTTTGATGAACATCATCGGCGCGGCAATTTCAGCAGGTATAATATTTTTATGGCCAGTCCTGTGTAATGTTCACGCGAGACGCATCTTTTGAGACTTTATACTCAAAATCACAATATCTAAATTGCGCAATCAAACAGAAAGGTGGTGTTAAACAAACTCGAACCAGTATTTGATTGTTGTGTGGGGGTAGGGCGACCAACATCCCAAATCTACGCGTCTCCTCTTACAATGCCCGCATGGCCCATAACAAGGGGGCTGGACACTTTCGTTATCGGAGGGCGACATTCGCCGAATGTCCATCTTGGGTGGTGAGTTCAATAGGTGGTCGCAACACTTTAATCTTTAGTTATGATTGGAGTGTTTTTGATGAAGTATCGTACGCATATTTCACCAAGTTGCCGTAAGCGGTCTTTCATTTGCGTGGATTCGCAAAGGTCAGCTCACATTAGTTTAACGATGATCAGGCCAGAAGTATCTGACATTGGATGGATAATTTAATCAAACATTTCCAAAAGTTGTCTTAAGAACTAGCCCACTTCAGACATTCAAGCTCTGCATTCTGTGGTTCAAATTTTGGTACTTGTAAAACGCAAGTATTCATCGTATATCCTGTGTACTTGCAAAACGCAAGTTCTGATAGAAAGGGGTCCGGGAGTGTGTCTTGCCAAACTACCAATCTGAATGGATCGATCGAGTTTGAGGTTTCGTTCGTTTCAGAAGGTGAAGCGACAGGCCGAATGCCTATACAGGATGGCATCCTAAACCCCTTCGATACTGTTCATGCTGGCGCGATGATCTGGTTTGCGGATGTCGTTGCGACAACTCTGGCGCTTCAAGGCGCAACCCCGAAACCCGGCATGAAAGGGTTCCCTCTGGCGATCAACCTGAACGCCAACATGTTGTCCAACAGTCGGGAAGGCGCGCTGCATGCAAAGGCAATGTTTGTGAAGAAGGGTCGAACCGTTTCGACAGTGCGCACAACAGTCTCCTCTGATGAGGGCAAGACTATGCTCGACCTGACCACTACTCATATTGCCTCATGACGTGCAGCCGCAGGAACAGTATGGAGGAATTTCAATGAAACAAGGCAATCGATCGAGGTGCCCCATCAACCTTTCGCTGGAAATTTGGGGGGATAAATGGACCCTTCTCATCATAAGGGACATGATGTTCGTGGGGAAACGCACGTATGGCGATTTTCTAAAGTCTGAGGAAGGTATATCGACGAATATCCTCGCAGACCGTCTCAAGATGCTGACCGAAAAGGGCATCATCGAACAATCTAATTCACCCCAAACCAGATCAGGTTCTGCTTATAAGCTCACCCCGAAGGGAATCGGTCTCCTCCCAATCATGGCAGAAATCTATATTTGGTCGGATGCGCATTTGGATCTCAGTGACGAGCTGCGCGACCGTATCCAGGACATTAAGGATGACAGGGCTTCGTTCATAGCGGCCGTAACCGAAACACTGACCAAGGACAATTCATAGAATGAGCGCTGAAACAACCCGCTATGTAGACGCCGAAACCCAATTTGTTTCTGTAAATGGTACCAAGTTCGCATATCGGACCATCGGTCCTAAATCAGGTGTCCCCATCGTGATGTTCAATCATCTTGCTGGAACGATCGATGATTGGGATCCTGCCGTCGTAGACGGTCTGGCCAAACAGCATCAGGTGATTACCTTCGACAATCGCGGGATTGGTGGCTCTGAAGGTACGACCCCGAAAACGGTCGCGGGCATGGCGGATGACGGCATCGCGTTTCTACAAGCGATGAACCTACCGAAAGTCTACTTGCTGGGTTTTTCTCTTGGTGGCGCAGTGGTGCAAGACATCGTCATGAAAGATCCAAGTCTTGCGGAAAAGGTCATCATGGGCGGCATTGGACCGAGAGGTGGCATCGGTATCGCCAGTATCCCTGGTCAAGCCTATCGCAATCAACTGCGTAGCATGCTGACTTTCACCGATATTCGGGTTTATCTGTTCTTTACCCGCACAGAAAACGGCAAGCGCGAGGCCCGCAGTTTCCTTTCTCGCCTGAGCGAGAAGAAAACCGGACGGGTCAAGAAGGTTTCTATCAAATCATTCCGCGCACAATTGGCGGCCATCGCTGAATATGCAAGCAGCGCACCGCCCGACCTCAGCCGGATTACCATGCCTACATTCGTCGCGAATGGCGAACATGACATCATGGTTCCCAGTGTGAACTCTGCGCATCTGATGCTCGGCATCCCGAACGCGCATTTATCCCTCTATAAGGACTCGGGTCACGGCGGGATCTTTCAGTATCACGAGCAATTCGTAAAAGAATCTCTGGAGTTCCTGAACGAGTAAAGATGCCAGGGTTTATCGTGCGGAGGCGATTGTGACGTCCTCACTTGATCTCAACTCTCCTCAAAGCAGAGTTTTGCTTGCGGAAGTATTGTCTCATCACTTCTACGAAGTTTACTTGTCCACGCTTGGTGGCGAGCCTGCTGGTAAATCGAAGGGTAGTTATTCAAAGCAGACTGTGAGTCTGGGAGTTTGATTTAAATAGGACTTTGTCCGAGTTGTGTGCACTCGACGGTGGGTCCGTAGAATTTCGTCTCGGATGACTGCTTTCTTCAACACGCCGCACTAACGATAACAGAGCCATTTGCATTAACATTCACTGGCACTAGAAACTAGGCGTTGCAAACTGGGCTCGGAGCGGTCATTGGCTTCTTAAAATCAGACATTATTAAAAGAAACTCAACCTATTCGGGCTGCCATAGTTCAATCGGGTTGCCTTCAGGATCATGGATGCGTGCAAATCTCCCAACACCCTCCATTGTCTCTTCTCGATCAATTGAGATTTTTGCATTGCGAAGTTGCGAAACCATAGCATCAATATTGCGTACCCGAAAATTCAACATGAACTGATGGTTTGACGAAAAATAGTCTGTTTCCTGATTGAAGGGGGAAAATACTGTTACGCCCTTATTTGAAACCCATGGCTTCATTTCCATATTCTTTGGTGCAGGGTTGATCCCAAGATGAGTTTCATACCATCGAGACAGCGCAGCAGGGTCAACTGCACGAAAAAAAATGCCACCTATTCCATCGACTTTTTCCATTTTGCTATAGCCCCACTTTGAAAGATCAATCTGGCAAAGCTACACCAATAAGACAGGTTGGCCAAATTCATAATTGGGTCCAAGGTCTCGCTTATTCCAAAGTAAACGGCTTTGCGAGTGAAACGGACGTATTGCTGACGCAGTGTGATGGCTGCTGGGTTCTTACATTGAGATTGAGTAAGAAGGTCAAATACGACAATGAATGCACTAGCACCCTATTACCGAGGATACAGATTGGCTTTACGGGATATTCAGGCAGCAATTGAACTGTGTGGTCATGAATATCAAGAGGACTGGTCTACTACAGCTGCAATCTTTATGTTGTCAGACCGGTTGGCTATTGAACTTTGTTACTTGAAGACAATGCGTGAAGAATTTTAAGAATGTGAGATCAAAATAGATAAAAGATACCATACTCAGTTTCGGGTTAGGCTTCGCGAAGCACATCGGGTCTTTCAAAATCAAGGCCTGTTTGCAGGCTATCAAGCTGGCCTTAGAAGGGCGATTGATCTAATTGATCAAGAAGTCAATTCTTATCAGTACGAGCCTGCCTTTGTGTACTGCTCCAGGTTAAATGCACGCGTCATAGAATATTCCCGTTTTCTTGATCCAGCATTGCCAAAGTCTATTCTAAACCTTCGCAGGCAAAACTTTGACAAGCTCAAACGGTCATTAATCAGTGGCTAAAACAATACAATCACATCCGCCCACATCAAGCTCTGAACATGAAACCGCCCGTACCAGAAACTCTATCCAGAAATGGCCCATAACAAGGGGGCTGGACAAATGGGTATAGGAAAACTAATTCCCAGAATTACTAAAGTTCGCGAATGGCTAGGTTATTGTCACTCAGATTCTTTAAATTGCCAACTCAAGATGTGCGGTTGGTCATCTGCGGCGCCAGTCAGGTGGATGGCTGTTTCAGCCAACTTTTTAAACTAGATAAATATAAACCCGGTTTTAAAAACACTGGTGGTCATTGACGAGGTGACGTTTTTACTCGACATATAAATACCGAGGCCCAGTTATGGGCGTATGAAAAACCAAACAATTATCATCATTGGTAGCGGCGTTTCCGGCCTGGCTTGCGCGGCGAAACTCCAACAAGCTGGCTTAAAGCCAACTGTATACGATAAAGGGCGCAATATTGGGGGTCGTCTAGCGACTCGGCGAACCAGGAACGGTTTGCAGTTCGACCACGGCGCTCAGTACATGACAGCCAAGACCCCAGAATTTCGTGAAGTGCTTCATGAAGCACAGAAAAATGGAAAGGTCGGGGAATGGGACCTCGGTCACCGTGTTCGATATGTGGGAGTACCCGGCATGAGCGGATTTGCTGAGTTCATCAGCAAGGGTGTAGATGTAAAACAAGACGTCGAAGCCTCCAGTGTTAAGGAAACAGCCGATGGCTATAATATTCAAATGGGCGATCAGGTTGTTTTTGCCCATAAATTGGTCATCACCACACCCGCACCGCAGACAATGGAGTTACTTGGAGATCAACATCCGTTAACAAGCGAACTCGTGGATGTGGAACTCGAGCCTTGTCTCACATTAATGGTGAATTTCGATCTACAAGCACCCATTGACTGCGTCGCCAGGCAGGACAGTGACGACCCTATTTCGTGGATCGCAATGGACAGCAGCAAACCTAAAAGAACGACACAACATTGTTGGGTTGCGCATGCGAGCCCAAGTTGGAGTGCCGAATTTATCGAAGAAGAAAAATCTGCGATTGCAGAACGAATGCTACCTTTGGTCTGTGAACGATTGGGCCTCAGCACTTCCAACGTGGTCTATGCCGTTGCGCATCGCTGGCGATACGCCGCCGTTTCAAAACCTTTGGGCAGGCCCTTTGCCAAAAGCAGCAATGGCGCCCTTTATCTTGGAGGGGATTGGTGCCTTGATGCCAGGGTTGAAGCGGCTTGGACAAGTGGCAACGCGATCGCAACCGAAATTCTTCGGGAGACATAATGTTCACCAACCCACGATTTGCCCGCCCTTTAGCATTGCTCCGTAGCGCGATGCGACCACCTTCTGGTTTGCGCCGTATTACACTTGCTCTATTCATTGGAATTTTCTGCCACCTGATTTTTGCAATCGGAGTGCTGACAATGATAACAGCCATGTTTTTCGGCATGAGCGAAAGCTTAGGAACTGTTCCTTGGCCTTGGGCGATTATGGTCAATGGGCTGTTGATACTCCAGTTTCCGCTAGCCCATTCCTGGTTGTTGACGGGGCAAGGCGGTAAACTGTTGGCATGTATCCTTCCCGGAGAATACGGATCAACCTTGTCAACAACCACATATGCAATCGTAGCCTCGATCCAGTTGCTGCTGCTTTTTGCCTTTTGGACACCGTCTGGAATCATTTTGTGGCAAGCAGAGGGAGAGACGTTCTGGTTTTTGTGTAGTGCTTACGCCACGTCTTGGCTGCTATTGGCGATAGCAAGCTTCGATGCTGGGGTGGAAGTGCAGTCTGGTGCGCTTGGCTGGCTTTCAATGCTCGCCAATAAAAAGCCAGTCTTTCCCGATATGCCCACACTCGGTTTGTTCAACTTTATCCGCCATCCAATTTATGCAGCGTTTGTTTTGACACTTTGGACCGTACCCACATGGACACCTGATCAACTTTGTCTGGCCATTAGTTTGACGCTTTACTGCATTTTAGCGCCCATTTTGAAAGAGCGTCGGTTCGTAAGGCGATATGGTAAGCGGTTTGAAAGCTATTGCAACGAAGTTCCCTATATGATCCCGGCTCGAAAAAGACGCCGCAGCGGTTCAACTGTCAATAAGCAATCCAGAGCGGCCTACCATGACTGATCGAGCCAATAGCGGTCGGCCTAAAACAGTGCCTTCCCACCGGGTCAGCCGCCTTGCAGGTTTAGGGAAGCTAGCTGCAGGGATTGCTTCACGCACTGCCGTTAACGGTGTTTTGAGCTTAAGCCGTGGCGAAGTTCCAAAGTCTGCAGACCTATTTTTGACGGCTAAAAACATCTCCAAAGTCACCGATGAATTGGCAAGAATGCGGGGTGCCGCCCTTAAGTTAGGTCAATTGTTATCGATGGATGCCGGCGAAATTTTACCCAAAGAGTTGGCGGATTTGATGGCGCGACTGCGTGCTGATGCCGATTACATGCCTGACTCACAATTGAACCAGGTTTTGACAGAAAATTTGGGGTCTGATTGGAGAAATCAATTTGACAAGTTTGACGAGCAACCAATCGCAGCAGCTTCAATTGGTCAGGTCCATCAAGCCATAACTACGGATGGGCGCAAGTTGGCAGTTAAAGTCCAATACCCTGGTGTGGCCCGAAGTATCGAGAGTGATATCAACAACGTGGTTTCGCTTTTCGCACTCACGGGACTTATGCCCCCGAAGGCGCGACTGGAGCCTCTTATTGTTGAAGCAAAGCAACAATTGGTGGAAGAGGCGGACTATGTGCGTGAAGCAGAAAGCATTGGGCGTTTCAACAATCTGATGTCTGGGATGAGTGGTTTCACGTTGCCGCAAGTGCAGCATGACCTGAGCACTGAAAAGGTCATCGCCATGTCATTCGTTTCGGGCATTCAGATTGAAAAAGTTGAAGCCTTTGACCAGGAAACCCGCAATCAAGTGTTCACGCAGTTGGTTAGGCTAGCACTGAAGGAGTTATTCAGTTTCGGTGTGATGCAAATCGATCCAAACTTTGCAAACTACAGTTACGATGTTGAGAGCAAAACCATTGGCTTGCTCGACTTTGGTGCGGTGAGGGAATTCCCGGAACATACGAGGGAATTATATCGACAGTTTCTCTATGCGGGACTGAACGGCGATCGTAGTGCTCTTCGTGAATTAGCGCTGGAACTTGGTTTGTATCGAAACGAAACCTCAGCGGTGCATAGGGGCATGATCGACCGGATGATTGTTTATGTCTTTGGGGCGATGCGTCAGCATGAGTTTTTTGATTTTACAGATGACGGCATCTTGCATGATTTGCGAGCGATTGGCACGGAACTCGCACTCGATCGCAGCTTCAATGAAATACCGCCCGTTGATGTGCTTTACCTGCAACGAAAGGCGGCTGGGCTATTTCTACTTGGGCGTCGATTACGAGCTGTGGTGCCGCTCAAAGAAATTATCAATGAGAATCTTTAAGAAGACACTTGTCTGGAAGCACATTAGCTCCAAAATTTTCGTCATGTGAAAAAAGGAATTTGACGCGGCCATTTTAGATCAGGGCTAAGCGGTAGGCAGTTCGCTAGGAATGTTTGGTGGAGCTAAGCGGGATCGAACCGCTGACCTCGTGCATGCCATGCACGCGCTCTCCCAACTGAGCTATAGCCCCTAAAACCCGTAGCTATTGCTACAAAAATTTAAATACCAGCGTTGGCAGTTTTTGCAACCGCCAACCCTATTGATGATCAGCTTTCTTCGTCTTTGCCGTCGTGGGAAACGATCACGTCGGAAAGATCATCGTCTTCATCATCATCTTCTAAGAACGTGTCATCATCTGAGCTATCGTCATCATCATCGATTTCAACGTCTGGAATATCTGGAATATCTGGGATGTTGTCTTCGTCGTCATCGTCGTCATCATCGTCGGAGGCTTCTTCTACATCTTCCAGGCTAACGATTTCTGCGCCGTCTTCTTCCGTGACCACGTCCGTATCGTCATCTGTTTCTGCCTCTTCTGTTTCCTTTGCTTTCGCAGGTTCTGCTTCCTTGACTTCAGGTTTTGGAGCAGCAACCGTTGCTTCGCCTTCAAAAAAAGAAATGGGGTACTCATTTCCCGTGTAGGGCGAGACAATTGGATTTTTGTCCAGATCGTAAAACTTCTTACCGGTTTCAGGACATACACGTTTCGTCCCGAGTTCTGCCTTGGCCACAATACACCTCATTTGTGTGGAATATTGGGCGTACCTAAACGGCAAATATCGCTTTGTCAAAAACTAAAACCGGAGAAATTCGCAATATTTAGCCAGTATGACATATTTGGTTGCATTTAGTATGTATCCTGTGGTTCATCTGATCGCTGAACAAAGCGAAAAATTTCTGGTTTTATTAAGCGATGGCGCCACTTACTTCTCATAAGGCAAGTGCTTTATCTGGACTATGCCGGGTACCCGGCGATAAATCTATTTCTCACCGGGCTCTTATTTTTGGTGGACTGGCAAGTGGTGAAAGTAGGATAAACGGTCTTCTTGAAGGTGAAGATGTCCTAAGAACAGCCGATGCGATGACGGCAGTGGGCGCAAATATTCAAAAAATCGGAGACGAGTGGATCGTCCACGGCACTGGCAACGGTCTTTTGCTGGCACCGCAATCTGATTTTGATTTTGGAAATTCAGGCACAGGTTGCAGGCTTTGTATGGGGCTATTTGGCGCCTATGACTTTGTCTCTACCTATACCGGAGACGGTTCGCTTTCTTCGCGCCCTATGAACCGTATTTTGACACCTCTGCGGGAAATGGGTGTGCAGGTTCTAAACCAACAGGAGGGTGGTCGTCTGCCGATTTCCTTGCGGGGTCCATGGCAAACTGCACCAATTGAGTATCATGTGCCGGTTCCCTCTGCTCAGGTTAAATCTGCGGTCTTGCTTGCGGGACTGAATACGCCGGGTATTACAACGGTGGTGGAACCGCATCTCACACGTGATCATACGGAGAAAATGCTACAGGGTTTTGGTGCGGAACTTGAAGTTGAAACCAAGCCTGACGGATCACGCCATATTTCATTGGTTGGGCAAGGAAAGCTAACGGGTCAGGCGGTCACAGTGCCGGCCGACCCATCTTCTGCAGCTTTTCCGATGGTTGCAGCGCTTATTGTTCCGGGCAGCGATCTGACCCTGCCGGATATCCTTTTGAACGAAGCGCGGACCGGATTAATCATCACGCTTCAGGAAATGGGTGCGGATATATCAATCAACAATCAACGCAAGTCCGGTGGGGAAACCATTGGCGATTTATGCGTGCGATCAAGCAAGCTGTATGGAATAACGGTTCCGGCTGCGCGTGCTGCTTCAATGATTGATGAGTACCCGGTACTTGCAGTAGCTGCGAGTTTTGCTGACGGGGAAACGTTGATGGAAGGCCTGCATGAGTTACGCGTTAAAGAATCTGATCGGCTAAGTGCTGTGGCGACGGCATTGAAGAAGAATTCTGTTGTGTGTGAAGAAGGTAAAGACTGGTTGAAAGTGACGGGCAATCCGGACGGTAGCGGGATTGGCGGGGCGACAGTCACCACCCATCTTGATCACCGTATTGCCATGAGCTTCTTGGTATTGGGCATGGGATCAGAACTGCCAGTTAGTGTGGATGATGGTAGCGTGATGGAAACCAGTTTTCCCGGATTTGCTGAATTGATGAATAGTATGGGTGCAGAGATAGGAACACGATGATTATCGCTATTGATGGCCCTGCGGCTTCTGGTAAAGGCACACTTGCGCGGCGTCTGGCAGAGCATTTTAGTATACCGCATCTCGATACAGGTCTAACCTATCGGGCAGTTGGCAATGCGCTTTTACAGGTAGGGCTTCCGCTCGATGATGAAGCAATAGCGGCGGTCGCGGCTGAAAACCTGGATTTGTCAAAATTGGATCGTGCTGTCTTGTCTTCCCATGCAATTGGTGAATCAGCGTCGAAGATCGCTGTCATGAAGTCCGTTCGGGAAATTTTGGTAAACGCCCAGCGTGCATTTGCGGCAAAGGGCCCAGGCGCGGTTCTTGATGGGCGCGACATCGGCACCGTGGTGTGTCCTGATGCAGATGTAAAATTCTATGTAACGGCCTCTGCGGAGAAACGCGCAGAAAGACGATTTAAGGAAATTGGTGAAAAGGGGAGCGAGGCAAGCTTCGAAGTGATTTTAGCTGATATCCAAAAACGAGATGAACGCGATATGACCCGGGAAGAAAGCCCTTTGAAACCGGCGCAAGATGCCCACTTGATTGATACGTCTGAAATGAGTATAGAAACTGCGTTTAACGAAGCTTTGCAGATCGTAAAAACTGCAATCGCCTCAAAATAACATTTAATCCCACTCTTTGGCGCTGCTTTTACCCGTAAAACGGGCAGTGGGATTGGATCAATGAAACACTAACCCGCAGCGCATACGCGGAAACACATACAAGACTATCGTGATTTCCGCTCAGGAGTATCCATGACAACTAATACTATGATGGAAGAGTTTGAATCTCTTCTGGAACAGTCTTTCGAAAACCGTGATGTCATAGAAGGCGCGGTGGTAACCGGTGTGATTACCGGCTTTGAGAAAGATCATGCAGTCGTTGACGTTGGCCTTAAAGTTGAAGGCCGTGTAGCAATGAAAGAATTCGGAGCCGCTGGCCGTAATGGTGAAATGAAAGTCGGCGACGAAGTAGAAGTTTATGTAGACCGGGTTGAAAACGCCCTTGGGGAAGCTGTTCTTTCCCGCGAGAAGGCTCGCCGCGAAGAAAGCTGGGTTCGCCTTGAGCAGCAGTTTGAAGCAAATGAGCGCGTTGAGGGTGTTATCTACAACCAGGTCAAAGGCGGCTTTACTGTTGATCTTGATGGCGCAATGGCGTTCTTGCCGCGCTCTCAGGTTGATATCCGTCCGATCCGTGATGTTACACCATTGATGAATAACCCGCAGCCTTTCCAGATTCTGAAAATGGATCGTCGGCGCGGAAATATCGTGGTTTCTCGTCGTGCAATTCTGGAAGAGAGCAGGGCAGAACAGCGTTCAGAAATCGTCCAGAACCTCGAAGAAGGTCAGGTCGTAGAAGGCGTGGTCAAGAATGTTACCGATTATGGTGCGTTCGTAGATCTGGGTGGTATCGATGGCCTCCTACACGTCACAGACATGGCATGGCGCCGGGTCAATCATCCAAGCGAAATCCTTAATATTGGACAAAGCGTCAAAGTTCAGATCATCCGGGTCAATCAGGATACACACCGTATCTCACTCGGCATGAAGCAGCTTGAAAGTGATCCATGGGATTCCATTGATGATAAGTATCCGCTCGGCAAGAAAATTACTGGTCGCGTTACCAACATCACCGACTACGGTGCATTCGTTGAGATCGAGCCGGGTATCGAAGGCCTGATCCACGTTTCTGAAATGTCATGGACAAAGAAGAACGTTCATCCTGGCAAGATTGTTTCTACTTCTCAGGAAGTTGAAGTAGTTGTTCTCGAAATTGATCCATCCAAGCGCCGTATTTCCCTTGGCCTCAAGCAGACTCTGGAAAATCCATGGAATGCATTTGCGAGCCAATACCCGGTAGGTGCGGAAGTTGAAGGCGAAGTCAAAAACAAAACCGAATTTGGCCTGTTTATCGGCCTTGAAGGGGATGTGGATGGCATGGTTCACTTGTCTGATATTGACTGGAACCGTACTGGAGAAGATGCAATCGAAGACTACAACAAGGGTGAAATGGTTAAGGCCGTTGTACTTGATGTGGATGTCGATAAGGAACGCATTTCTCTTGGTATCAAACAACTTGGTTCTGATCCGGTCGCCGAAGCAGCAGACTCTGGAGCGATCCGTAAGAATGCGATCGTTACTTGTGAAGTTCTTGCTGTGAAGGATGGTGGTCTAGAAGTGAAGATTGCTGAAACAGAGCTGGAAACTTTCATCAAGCGTTCTGATCTGTCTCGTGACCGTGATGAACAGCGTCCTGAGCGTTTTGCAGTTGGCCAGAAGGTTGATGCGCGCATTACGCAGTTTGATAAGAAAAACCGTAAGGTTTCTGTCTCAATCAAGGCGCTTGAGATTGCTGAAGAAAAAGAAGCGGTTGCACAGTACGGCTCTACAGACTCTGGTGCTTCACTGGGGGATATTCTGGGCGCAGCTTTGAAAGAACGCGAAGGCGATTAATTTTCGCTTTATGTGAATTGGTAAAGCCCGCGACATTGCTCGCGGGCTTTTTTGTGCCCGGCGTTATTACGCGGTTTTTCGGTGCATAAACCAGACCCAGAAACTTAGAATTATTGCGCTGCCTGAAACCAGCGTCATAAGTGTTCCCGGCAGGAAGTGCACATATCCTGGAATATCAACAAATAGCAAATACCCAAGGTCGGCTAATCCTCCAACCATTCCAGTTACCCAAATTGCTGTCATATTCTTTCGCCAGATCAATACAGCTCCAATTAGGGTTGCGATACCGAACCAACCCAGGTTCCAGCCGTGTTGATTTAGAATGCCCTCGACTGCACCGTGATAGTCTGCCTGCAATGCTTCAGGATTAACAGCGTCAGCTACCGCTTGAAAGCCTCCACTTGCGTCACTCGATAGAATGACCACTCCAGCGAATGTATGGACCAGACCCCAAATTATCCAAAGTACCGCTGCGACCTTAAGGGCCAATAATTGCGATTTGCTCATTTTTGGTTCTCCAATTTAGTTTGATTGTCAGAAGAAATGCCATAGGACTAAGTTTGTTGATCTAGACACAAATTTGAAAGTTGATTTCGTCCACTATTTCTTTTTATGTGGACATAGTCAACTAAATTGATGGCCATGGCTGATATTGAACTTGCACTCCTTTTTGATCGTTTCATGCGAAAGATTCACTTTGCTCTACAGGCAAAGGCGCATGAGTTTGACCGGGAAGATGTCGGTCCTTTAGGGGGCATAGTATTGCTGACGCTTGAAGAGCTGGGCTGCGTGCGAATGCAAGACCTTACGGATAGAATGGCGCGCGATAAGTCGCAAATGACACGGACAATCCGATCATTGGAAACCAAGGGGCTGGTTAAACGCGATGCCTCTTCAATGGATGCGCGGGTTAGTATGGTATCGCTAACGCAAGAAGGAGATGGGGTTGTCGAAGACCTGAAACACGTTTTGGGTGAGACGATTGATGAATTGCTGGCCCGCCTGGATGAACCAGAAAAACAAATGTTGAAGGGTCTATTAAACAATGCGTTGGGTTGATTGCGTAACTTTCAGGCTCAATTCGATTTGGGCTCGGTAGGTAAACAGCTTTGCTCTAATGTGCAGCCGTAAGATACAAAGCGATGGTTTACAAATTTTTATGAGATACCTCATTCGTCTACTAGAATTAGAAGTAAAATGATGCAGTAACTGGCTTTTAGTATGGTAAGCAATACAATTATGTTTATACGATATTTTTGGCTTCGGAATTTCCTACAGTTCACTCGCTTTCCAGTTACCCGTAATGTATTCAAAACCACATAAAAACAGACAGAAAATTATTGCCGTTGCGCCGATGATGGATTGGACGGATCGTCATTGTCGTTATTTTCATCGTCTGATGACGCAGAAAACGCTGCTATACACCGAAATGGTGGTTGCAGATGCGATTATTCATGGTGACCGCGATTATCTGCTTGGGTTTGATGAAACCCAACACCCGCTAGCGTTGCAGTTAGGGGGAAGCGATCCAGAGGCGCTGGCAAAAGCTGCCGCGATTGCCGAAACTTACGGCTATGATGAGATAAATCTCAATGTGGGTTGCCCTTCAGATCGAGTGCAATCTGGCACATTTGGTGCTTGTCTGATGCGCGAGCCTGAACTGGTTGGCAACTGCGTAGCTGCAATGAAAGAGGCAGTCAGTATTCCAGTTACGGTAAAATGCCGAATTGGAGTAGATGAACAGGTCCCCAGCGAGGCACTTCCAAAACTTGCCAAAGAGGTATGGCTGCAGGGATGTGAAGGACTATGGGTCCATGCGCGCAAAGCCTGGCTGGAGGGACTATCGCCGAAAGAAAACCGTACTATACCCCCACTTGAATATAATCAGGTTTATGATCTCAAACGCGAACATGCAGATCAATTCATCGGTATCAACGGCGGCATTACGGATTTGGGGCAAACAGTGGAGCATCTCAAACAGGTTGATGGCGTTATGATTGGACGCAGTGCCTATCAAACACCAGCGATGTTGCGCGAAGTTGATCAGCTAATCTTGAAAACCGGGAAGCCACCGATTTCCTATGCGGAAATTCTGGAGGCAATGTGTGTATATGCCGAACAACATATTTCAGCGGGTGGTAAACTCAATCAGATTAGTCGGCACATGGTCGGCCTTTTTCAAGGCGTCCCCGGCGCAAGGTCTTATCGACAAATTCTGAGCGTTAAGGCTCACAAGCAGGGTGCCGGTCCGGAAGTACTCGAAGAGGCTTTTCACGCAGTTGAGCAATTGCCCATTGCTGTCTGATTGATTCAAATATTGCCATTAACCAACAGAAATATCAGCGAAAAATGGCAATCATTACTTTACTCTAGTCGTTGAGATAAAGTTCATCACCGCTGAATTCAAAAGACGATAGCGTATTGAGGAAATTCATTCCAAGCAGATTTTGGCGTAGAGCACCAGATTGGGCAACGAGAATGCCTAGGTCAGTTCGCTCAATTGCGCCAACGGAAACTGTGTCCACCCGCGCCTTTGCCGCATAAGCAATGCCGTTTGCTGTACTGGTCGGGATAGAAAAGCTCAGGCTTGCAATGTCAATTCCGATGCGTTCTGCTTCACCCATCGTCAGCACGGTGATAGTTGCGCCCGTATCAACCAGAAAACGAGTGTCCATTCCGTTTATTTTCATGCGGGCAACGAAATGCTGTCCATCCGATTTTGAAAGGACAATCCGGTTGCGACCATCCTCCAATTGTATCGTGCGTGGACTTCCAGGGATGAGGCCTGCGGTCATGCGGGAAGCAATATCTTGCAGGTCATAACGAAAAATATAGCCGGCACAAAGTAGCAGAATAATGAGTATCCAGGCCGCAAAATTGCGGGCAGCTTCTTTCCATTGATGGCGACGTGGAATTACGGCTGCTGCAATAACCGCTCCCCAAATTGACAGGAGTGCAACTTGAGCAAATTCTGAGTTTTGCAGGCCAAAGGTTGTGGCATTCTCATCGTTTAAGACAAGGTAGAGGACAATTGCACCAATTAGACCGAGAATGACCCAGACAAATGTCATGAACCAGCCTCTTGCCTTTCACGCCGAATGCGGTTTCTGCGGGTTTCGCGACGTGGTTTGCGCGGCACCAATTCCAGACGTTGTTTCAGGACAGACATGATTTCCTGTCGTTCGGTGTTTGAATAATTCATCCAACTGGAGATCTCATCGCGTGTTCTACCGCATCCAAAACAGAAACCGGTTTCCATATCAATGGAGCATATTAGAATGCAGGGAGATTGAACGGTGGTTGTCATGTCGTCGATTTCCATAAACCGGGATTGTATTGGGATGCTTAGGCGAATAATGCTTGGCCTGTAATGTAGTCGCTTTGGCGATGCAATTCAATTTTTGGAGTAACCACGGTGGGACAACAAAGTTTATTGCCTTTTGATGATATTCGAATGCTGATTTCTCAATTGCCAGAGGCCAATGAGGAACTAGCTGAGCATACCATTGGCCGTCTTGGTTTAACGTCTGATCATCCGCCAGACCGGTTTTCACAATTGTGTATCTGGCTGTCTCGCTGGAGCGGTCGTTCGCCTGCAATTCACAAACCTCTGATTGCTCTGTTCTGTGGAACGCATGGGGCAGATCTTTCTGCAGATGAACATATTCCGCATGAGTGGTTGCTACAGACGGTCGCTGAGATTTCGGCAGGATCCGCACCAATAAATCAGCTCTGTGAGCGCTTTGAGGTTGGACTGAAGCTTCAGGACCTAGCGCTGCAAATCCCGGTTGCGGATATCACACAGGAAGCCGCAATGGATGAAAAGATGTGCGCAGGTACAATAGCTTTTGGGATGGAGGCAATTGCTGGAGGCACAGATTTATTGTGCCTTGGGGCTATTGAGCAAGGTATGAACGTATCCAATTTGGCGATGCTGGCTTGTTTGTTTGACAAAAATACAAATGATTTCGGAGCGGTGCTCCAAAATGAACTAGCGGTTAAAGCATTGGCGCTGCATGCTTCAGACGAGCTTTCGCCCCTTGAAATTCTAAGACGCATGGGTGGGCGTGAAACTGCTGCTGTTTGTGGTGCAATCATTGCTGCTCGTTCGCAGCACATACCAGTAATTTTGGCAGGCCCTACGGCTTTGGCAGCGAGCGCTGTGTTATGGAACCATGATCAAAGTTCTGTTCAACACTGTTTGTTCGCCCAACCCTTCAACAATTCTTCGTTAGAGGAAATCCGCATCAAAGCTGCTATTCCCGTCGTAACATCAGACCGATTTTCTGATTTTACCCTAACTCAACTTCCGGTTTCAGCGGGATTGGTGCGTGCTGCTACATTAGGTTGATTGTCTGTTTCCATTTCAGGTGTGGTCATGGATGGTGCAATGCTTCTGGTGTCAACGCGTTCCACAGGCAAATAGGCTATCGCCTCGGTTCCTTCCCGCAGCTTGGATTTTAAGTCAAACCGTCCCTGATGCATGTGCAACAGGGCTTGTACAATACTCAGGCCCAATCCGGTCCCTGGTTCTGCATGTTTGATCGCGATTGTGCCCTGACCAAATGAAGAAAGTACCAATGGTATTTCTTCTTGCGGTATGCCAGGACCTGAATCCTTGATGGAAATGTATTGACCACCCTTAGCAGTCCATCCAATTTTTAACGTAATCTCACCGCCAGTTGGCGTAAATTTCACAGCATTCGAAAGCAAATTGAGCGTTACCTGGCGTATCGCTCTTTCATCGGCCCAGACTTTTGGCAATTTTTCCTGATACGACGTGGACAGCCGTATTTCTTTCTTTCTGGCCTTTATTTCGATCATGTGTTTTGCATCATCGACTACTTTGGTAAGATTAAGCGGTTCTTCGTTCAACTCATGCTTGCCAGCCTCAATTCTGGAAAGGTCCAGGATTTCGTTGATCAGTTTTAGCAGGTGAGAGCCGGAACTGTGGATGTCTTTTGCATAGTCTCGGTAAACCTCATTATTGATCGGGCCTAAAACTTCATCCCGCATGATCTCAGAAAACCCCAGGACAGCATTAAGTGGTGTACGCAATTCGTGACTCATGGTGGCAAGAAAGCGAGACTTTGCCAGATTTGCTTCTTCAGCCCGATTGCGGGCGTCTTCTGAAAAAGATTTCTCTGTTTCAAGCTCAACAATAAGTGCCTCTTTTTCGGTCGTATGTTCCAGCATTGAGACAATCATTTGCTGGAACCGCTTACCCAAGACATGGAAAAATGCGATAGCAATCAAGAGGATGCCGCCCATCATGATAGCAACGGGTTCTAGCATCCAGACAAACTTTCCAGCCAGTATGAGTGCAGGGGGAAGAACAGAAACCAGTGCAATATAACCAAGTGCATGGTTTGACATCGACGATGCGGCTACAAACACCAATAGGGTTGAGAACTGAACGATTGCAAACTCGTTTCCGGTACAATTGGAACACGAAAGCACAGCGAACATCGACCAGCACAGGGCAATCAACCCATTTCCCAGCAAAAACCGGACACGCCAACCTGTAAGATTAAGTGTGTCGTCTTGCTCTACTTGGGACAGGAACTTTTTGGATAGCACCCCAAGAAATACATGGGTCAGTATGGTGGCTATCGACCATATAAATGCAATGATCGGGTCTACTAATTGCGCGGCAAGGGTTCCTGCAATCGCCACAAGTACAGGTGTTGCTAGACCAGCATAGATTTGATTTCGGCAATATCCAATCAGCAGCTCGCGTTCATATGCGATTGGCGTTGTACCGGCAGAATTAATCTTGGTTCTGAAATCACGCACAGCTTTGGACGACGCCGAGCGTTGCTTAGCGACGTTCACAATGTTCTTGTCGACAGAATTATTGCGAAATTCCATTTTAGCCCATTACGCGATACAACTTGGCCCGGCATCTGAAACACGAGCGATTAACCGGTTATATACGGCATTGGTAAACACCTTGTTAGTATTTGAATTAGTATTTTAATATCTGACCGACAAAGAAAGAGATGTTCAATGCGGCGGGTCATGGATTATTTGAAAACGCTGGTATTCTTCATCCTGATGGCGTTTGCAATCGCTTGGCTTTCCAATTTTTCTGAAACTGAGATATCCGGTTCTGCAAGGGCAATGGATGGTGATAGCCTGATGCTAGATGGCGTAGAAATCCGATTGGAAGGAATTGATGCTCCGGAACTTTCTCAAAGCTGTACTACCGCAAAAAATTCCGAGAAAACCTACCTTTGCGGACGCGAAGCACGTGCATTTTTACGCGATCTCATAAGGGGCCAGGATGTTGTTTGTACTTCGTCTGAGCAAGATAAATTTGATCGTCAATTGAGTACCTGCTTTATTGGCAAAACCAATCTGAACGCAAAAATGGTAGCGGAAGGTTGGGCAGTAGCTTTTGGACGTTATCAAACCGAAGAAAACGCCGCACGCGGGGCAGCGAGAGGAATTTGGACTGGTGGTTTCACAATGCCCCAGCAATGGCGCGACGAGAATAATTCAAAATCTAGAGGATAAATACGCCGTTGATTTATTTATTTCTTGACAGATAACACAACTCTATCAATGCTTTAGCTGGAGGATCCTATGTTGCTATATGATGGTGGGCGGGCACCTAATCCGCGCCGAGTGCAGATTTTTCTTAAAGAAAAAGGGATCGAAATCCCCGCTGTTCAACTTGATCTCAATGCACATGAACATCGTTCAGAAGAAATGATCCACAAAAACCCTGCCGGAACCGTACCGTTTTTGGAGTTGGATGACGGGACGGTGCTATCTGAAACAATTGCGATATGCCGATTTCTGGAAAGCCTGCATCCAGCACCCAGCATGTTTGGCATAAAGCCAATGGAACAGGCACTGATAGAGATGTGGAACAGACGAGTGGAATTTCTTCTTTTTCTGAAGGTTGCCCAGTCTTTTCGACATCTTCACCCAGGTGCTGCGGTGCTTGAAGGAGAACAATTTCGGGGTTGGGGAGAGAAAAACCGGGTCGGTGCAATAGCATTTCTTGATGTATTGGATGCGCAATTGGCGGATAATGAATTTGTCGCCGGTGAACGGTTTTCAGTTGCTGATATTACCGCAGTTGTAGCTGCACAATTTTTTAAGCCGGCAAGAATAACTGTACCCGAGGCTGGATTGATACATTTTAAGCGCTGGTTTGCTTCGGTTTGCGAAAGACCAGGAGTGCAGCTTTAGGATAAGGTTTCCTATGGATAATCTCGAAAAGCTCAAAAGCGATATCGCTGATTGCCGGATTTGTGTCGAAGATCCGATCGGTGAGGGTTTGCCGCATCAACCCCGCCCGGTAGCGGTTTTATCTTCAAAGGCAAAAATCAGAATTATCGGTCAGGCTCCCGGTACGCGGGTTCACGCTTCCGGGCGACCATTTACAGATCCCTCGGGAGATCGACTGCGAGAATGGATGGGGATCGATGAACGTATTTTTTACGATGCTGATAAGCTTGCGATCACGCCGATGGGGTTTTGCTTTCCGGGATTAGATGCAAAAGGAGGGGATCGTCCCCCCAGAAAAGAATGCGCTCGACATTGGCAGGAAGCGGTTAGTGCTTCCATGCCGCAAGTAAGGCTCACATTGTTGATTGGAATGTATGCCCAACGCCACTATCTTGGCGGGCTTAGCCACAAAACACTTACGCAAACCGTTGCGGATTGGGAAACAATATATTCCGCTAGCAACCAAATGTTTCTGCCTTTGCCGCATCCGTCATGGCGGAACAACGCCTGGATAAAGAAAAATCCCTTTTTTGCCAATGCGTTAATCCCGTATTTGCAGAAAGAGATTCAATCACTTATTTAGACAGAAACTCTCAGCGCCAAATATTTCCATCTATATCGTGTTCAAAAGAATTTTGAAGAAATTAGTTTCCCTATTCCGCTAAATATGAAATTATATTGCTCGTTAGGAGACATTATGGATAAAACAGATAGAGCAATATTAGGTCTTCTTCAGGAAGACTCAACGCTTCCGGTCGCGGATATTGCGCGTCGCGTTGGGCTCTCCACAACTCCGTGTTGGCGTCGCATTCAAAGAATGGAAGAAGACAAGGTGATCCGTCGCCGGGTCGCGATACTTGATCCTGATAAAATCAATGTCGGCGTCACTGTCTTTGTTTTTGTCAAAACTGACAAACATAATGAGGAATGGCTCAAACGATTCGCTGAAGTAATTACTCAGTTCTCGGAAGTCGTTGGGTTTTACCGGATGAGTGGCGATATCGACTATTTGTTGCGAGTGGTTGTGCCAGATATTACGGCATACGATAAATTCTACAAAAAACTCGTTTCAAAAATTGATATAGAGAATGTATCCAGTGCGTTCGCTATGGAACGCATCAAGGATACAACAAGCTTGCCACTCGATTTTCTGAAGTTTGAGTAAAGCTGCAAATTTTTGAGCAGCCTTACTTTCGCTTATCGGCTGTTATTCGGCGTGGCGCAAACGGGCGAGCAAACTGGATGTATCCCAACGGTTTCCACCCATCCGCTGGATTTCAGAATAGAACTGATCCACGATCGCTGTGATTGGCAAATTAGCACCGTTTACCCTTGCTTCATCCAGACAGATTGATAAATCTTTGCGCATCCAATCAACGGCAAAACCATGTTCGTATTCGTTGTTATCCATTGTCTGCCAGCGGTTTTCCATCTGCCAGGATTGGGCCGCACCTTTTGAGATAACCGAAATAACAGCTTCTACGTCCAGACCGGCTTTTTGTGCAAAATGAACGCCCTCAGACAAGCCCTGAACTAGACCTGCAATGCAAATTTGATTGACCATCTTGGTTAGTTGCCCGCTGCCTACCGGTCCCATCAGACCAACCATGCGCGCGTAGCATTCGACAACAGGTTTGGCTTTTTCAAAAACTGCCTCATCGCCCCCCATCATGACGGTCAATACACCGTTTTCTGCGCCAGCTTGGCCGCCGGATACAGGTGCATCAAGAAAATCAAACTTGCGTTGTGCTGCCTGCTCAGAGAGTTCACGGGCAACGGCCGCAGAAGCAGTTGTATTGTCAATAAATATGGTGCCCACATCCATCGCATGAAATGCACCATTCTCTGCGATAGTCACACCGCGCAGGTCATCATCATTTCCGACACAGCAAAACACATACTCACAGTCTTTTGCTGCTTCGGCTGGGGTTTGACCCAAGCTGCCGTTAAATTCTTTCACCCATTTTTCTGCCTTTGAAGTGGTTCTGTTATAGACGCTTACGTCATGGCCACCTTTGGCAATATGCCCAGCCATGGAATACCCCATTACACCCAATCCGATAAAAGCCACTCTTGCCATTTGATGTTCCTTCTTGTCTAAGATTTATAAGGATATTTATAAGACTGGCTGGATATGGCAATGGCTGATTGCCAAAGGATAAAGTTCAAAGGAGGTGCAATGCGGATTTTATCGATATTTGGAATATGTTGCTGCTTGGCATTCCTATCGCTTCTGGCCGCAGGTGCCGCGCCGGTTCGTGCAGATGGTATTGTAAATTCAGTTATTAGTGCTCCGGTTCATCCAAATGGCCTCGTCCGAGACATGCGTAGTGGAATTAACATTCTCCTACAGCGCCCCGATGCGATGGGTGAAAGTTTTCTTGATCCAAGAGTTGTGGGGTTTGGTATTCCGTCTGGCGGACGCATGGAAATTGAAATGGTCAGCGGTTTTGAACGTGACCCGGAGATCCCGCTGGACGAAAAAACACTAATATTGGTAACAGGAACGCCGCAACAGGGGCTACCGGCAAAGCTTACCGGGTTGAATGTAAGCCAAGGCGGGAATGAAAATACTTATGTTATTACAGCTGAGGGAAATGCAGGATTTGCAGCCGAAGCGCTGCTGTCACCAGCACCCGGCGCAGCTTTTGATCCAATTCGTCAGCGCGGCATCAAAATCATACATATTGGAAGAACAAGCGCTTTTATTTCCAGGGGAGATAAGGGCGAAGTCTCTGTTCGAATTTTTGATGCTTCAAATGCGATTGTGGCTTCTGGAAAGGCTGAGACGTTATTTTATCCCTATCCAAGGCCAATGATATTTCCAACAAATATTCCCCATGATCAGCGCAATCACAATTGGCAGCAGGTGGGGCCTGGCCAAATTGTCGGTGCTTCCAATAATACGTTACCGTTACCGCTAATACTTTTTGATCGTAATCGGGCGTTGGAAAATCTGGGGCTGATCGGTGTTGGGGTCCTTTCACGGGTGCAGGCGGAAGAACTTGGATATATTATCCCGAAGTCTCTCGATCGGTATAGTGCCGGGTTAATTCTTCAGGACCGTGACGGTGACGGGCTGCTTAATCCGGTGTCAGATATCATAATCGGCGGTATGTCTGTTACAGCGCCAGACAATGCCAATAACTTTCAGGTTGTCACACCCTTGGTATCTGAAAGGCCGTTCCTTTCGGTTGATACTGGTCGGTATAATGAAAGGGCTGGCAAAAATGTTGGTGGAGCGATTATGCAGGTTGTCTTCATCGCTGGCGACCTGCCGGGATTATACCAGATTAATTTTGCTCTTTTAGAAAATCCCGGTGATTTTGAAAGCGAAGATGGTTCGGATTACACTTATACTGTCGTGGTAGAATAATCTGCCGTAGGCCAACGGATATCTAGCGGATCAATTGTGGTCGATAGCGTAGCGGCTTACGAGCTTTCGGATCGACATGTTTATTCAATCGATTGTTGATCAAGCTGAAAATCAAGATAATCAACATGGTAAAAAGGATGAAGTAACCTGCCACAATTGGATAGGGTATGAACGGATTGAATGTCTTTTCTGCAAAGTAACTTGCGTAATATAACCCGTCCCCTTGTTGTCGCCAGGCGGGGAAGCTTGAGAAAAATACAAGCGTTGTTGTGTGGAATAGAAAGATGGCTTCATTGGTATAGGCAGGCCAAGCAAGGCGTAACATGGTTGGCCAGATAATGCGTCTGAACCGCTTGGATTTTGACATACCAAAAGCCTCGGCCGCCTCTACATCTCCTTTAGGAACCGAGTTGTAAGCACCGTAAAAGATTTCGGCACTATAAGCCGATGTGTTGAAAAACAATACGATTAAAGCACCCAGCCAGGCCTTGGTCAGCCATCTTGTTTCAGCTGTGATTTCCATGAAACCAAGTTGAATATCTATGCCCAATTTAGGCAGTAGGACAAAGGTTTCGTAAGCAAAGAAGAACTGAATGAATGTTGGCGACCCCCGAAAGATGAATATGAAGGCGCGAGCAGGTTTGGAAAAAAGCGGGAGTGGGCTTGCTTTTGCAAGCGCTAAAAGGGTTGCAAATCCAAACCCAAGGGAAAGCGCAAAAATTGCGAAATATATATTCCAAAGCATGCCGCTACCGATCAGCACAAATTGTTCGCAAAGCGTAATGTCGGATTTTGGTAGCAGCCGCTCGCCATATCCAAATGAACGCAGGCCGTAATCAAGTATGGTCTGGCTACAACTCATATTGCAGCCTCTGCTTGTGCCTTGCCGCCCAAGGTGGATTGCCCCATTGAAAGGCGACCACGTAATCGGGTCAGGAACTTTTCACTTGCCCATGTGAGAAGCAGGTAAAATACCAACAGGGCTGAAAAATACCATAAGCGCCAGTCCGGGTGGGGATACTCATAAAACGCTACCGTTTTGGAGGACCCTAATGCGCCGGCCCAATATACAATGTCTTCGACACCGAGAAGGAATAATAGCGGTGTAGCCTTTACAAGAATCATCCACAAATTTGACAAGCCGGGAAGGGCATAAGTCCACATTTGTGGGAGATGGATGCGTCTGAAAATCTGGCGCTTGTTCATGCCATAAGCAGAGGCTGTCTCGAGTTGAGATTTTGGAACCGCGCCCAAAGCTCCATCCAGAACATTTGCTGCAAACGCACCGAAAACGATTGCGTAGGCAACAACTGCAAGCAGAAATCCATAGGTTGTATGTACCCAGGCATCAGCAGAACTCAAAGGCAGTTTAGCAGCGGCGCATACAACGAAATCGTTTCCCTGATAAACAGGATCTGTAACATCCGAGCAAAGGGTCTTGTGACGGATAAATTCCAGCCCCTGATCCATTGCGATGGGGACAAAAAGAAAGAAAACAATATCAGGGATGCCGCGCACCATGCTGGTGTAGATTTTCCCAAACCACTTTAAGGGAGTAAAATTTGATCGTTTGGCCAGCGCCCCGCCGAATCCGAAAAGCAGCGCCAAAGGCGCAGTCAAAGCCAGAAGCGTAAATACAGTAACAAAGCTCCAATAGAAGGAAAAATGTGTGTTCGTGGTCAGATAGCAGGAGAGCCAGGTAAGAGACTCTAGTTCAGAAGGATTTTCACACCATGAAAACATACGACCTGCAATCTTTAGGCACTGAGCCTAGAACCCCCGGAAGAATGGTCTTCCAGGGGTAAGGTTTTTATCAATAACCTGCTTCGCGTCCATCGAACCATTTAGCAATCAAAGTGTTCAACGTGCCATCTTTCTTCATAGTGTCGATTGCAGCATTTAGCTTACCTTTGAGGTCGCCATCACTTTCACGCACACCAACGCCAATACCGCCACCGATTGCTACTTTTTCGCCAACGAATTTCAACTCGCCGCCGCTTTCTTCAACAATTTTCTTGAGGAATGCGAAATCAGCCAGAACTGCATCAGCTTCACCAGCGCGGACTGCTGCAATTGTTTCATCAGGTGTTTTGAATTCGACCAGTGTTGCACCTGATTCGGTAACAAAACTGGATTGGATAGTACCTACCTGAGCAGCAACGATACCTTTGGTAACATCATCGCCTGCAGCGCCAAGGCCAACATATGCGCTTGGGTCTGGTGGGAAATACTCTTGCGTAAAGTCAATTACTTCATCACGTTCTGCGGTGATGCTCATGCCTGCGATAATCGTGTCGTAGTTACCGGAAACAAGGTTCGGAATGATGCTGTCCCAATCATTTTTAACCCACTCACAATTTAGAGCAGCGATTTCACAAAGCTTGTCGCCAACTTCGCGCTCAAATCCGTCGATTTCGCCTTTATCATTGACAAAATTGTATGGAGGGTAGGCGCCCTCGGTTCCCATCCGTACCACATCAGCTGCTAGTGCTGTTGTCGCTGAAAATGCAGCAATCATTGCTGCGGTGATAAGTGTTTTCATGCTTTTCTCCCTGGGAAATACCCCAATAAGAGCGCAGTTTTCGTATTGTTAATGGCTTGCAGTAGCGCTCAAAAATTGCTGCAAGCGTTTGGATTTAGGGCTGCCAAAAACGTGGGCAGGATCGCCTTCCTCTTCGATAACCCCATTATGCAAAAATATTATATGGTTTGATACGTCCTGTGCAAGCTTCATGTCATGGGTGACCAAAAGCATTGTTCTTCCTTCGACAGCAAGGTTTTTGATCACCTTGACGACTTCCGCTTCCAATTCGGGATCAAGTGCAGAAGTTGGTTCATCAAAGAGCATCGCTTTTGGTTCCATAGCCAGTGCCCGGGCAATTGCTGCGCGCTGCTGTTGTCCACCTGAGAGCTGGGAAGGGTAATTGTCAAATTTATCACCAATTCCAACTTTTTCCAGAAGGCTTTTTCCCAGTTGCTCTGCTTCTTGATGATCCTTGCCCAGCACAGAGATCGGGGCCTCTATGACATTTTCAAGAACAGTCAAATGTGCCCATAGGTTAAACTGCTGAAAAACCATTGAAAGGTTTGTGCGTATCTTTCGAACCTGTGCTTCCTCTGCGGGAACCCGTCCGCTTCTTTTGGTTTTCCAAAGAACCGGCTCCTGATCGAAGATGATGTCACCCCCTTGAGGAATTTCCAACAAGTTTGCACACCGTAGTAAGGTGGATTTTCCAGAGCCGGACGAACCAATCAGTGAAATGACATCGCCACGGTTGGCATTCAAACTTACACCTTTGATTACTTCAAGTTCACCGTAGGCTTTGTGAATATCCTTTAAGCAAATAACTGTATTTTTATTGGAACCTTGTGCAGGTGAACCGTTCGTACTCATAAACTCTTACTTGTCAGGGCTCGGGAACTTGTAATTCCAAATAAACACCATTGGGCGATTTAAGCAAGCAGTTCGGTAAATGGAATGAAATGAATGATTTGGCCGGTTTCTACCGATGTACGCTCTTCTGAAATTTCGATGAGTCCTGTTGCCTCTCTTATACCTGTTATCAAACCGGAACCGTCACGCTGAAATTTTCGCGCTACCAGCGAACCGTTTTCGTTTAAATCAGTAAAACCCCTTAAAAACTCACGCCGGTCCGGCTTTGACGACAGGGAAAAATCTGCTTTCAATGGAAAACGGACTGGTTCATGCCATTGCTTGCCACCGAGCACGTTGAGAGCAGGTTTGACGTAAAGCAAAAAGCAGACAAAAGCAGCAACTGGATTGCCCGGTAACACAAAGCAGGGCGTTCCATCGATTTGGCCAAATCCCATCGGACGGCCCGGTTTTACCGCAAGTTGCCAAAGATGACAGGTGCCCAGGGTCTCAAGTGTTGTAATTAAATGGTCCTCTTCACCTTTGGAAGCGCCGCCGGAAGATATTATACAATCATAGTTTTGTGTGGCTTCGGTGAGAATAGACTTCACTTTTATCTTGCTGTCAGGACAGATGCCGAGATCGTCTACTTCAAACATAGGACTATCCAGTAAACCGCTCAGCAGATAATAGTTGGCATCGAAGACTTTACCGGGTTGAAAAGGTTCACCCGGTCGAAGGATCTCATCACCGTTTGATAAAAGCCCAATGTTCAAACGTTTGAATACGGTAATCTCGTTAATCCCGGCTGACCCGATTGCTGCCAATTCCTGCGCGCGCAGTTTTTGACCGGGGGATATTAGCACCGAGGCCTTTTGCACATCTTCGCCGGACAATCTGCAATTTGCCCCCTTTTTCAAGCCTGATGGAATAACTACAAATTGGGTTCCATCCTGCTCATGGGTTTCGCAATCTTCCTGCATAACAACCGTATCTGCACCCTTTGGCATCGGCGCGCCGGTAAATATTCGGGCAGCAGAAAACCCAGGTATCTCTATATCATCCGGGGTTCCGGCTGCGATCCTTGCAGTTATAGGAAAAAACCCACCGGTTGCTTCGTGTTCACCGTGACAAAAGGCATAACCATCCACTGCTGAATTATCGAATGCCGGGATGTTGCGTGGTGCAGGAACTGGGGCAGCTAGAACCCGACCTGTGCCATCGCCTAGCGCGATTTTTTCGGTACCGACAATGCAATGCATGCGTTCCTTTAATATGCGCAACGCTTCATTATGACGGAGCCGATCTTTGTCATGGGCAAAACAATCATCTGTCAGTTTGTTGATTTTCGACATGTCAGCTTCGGTATTCCGGTTGGCTAAGGATAAAATCTGCAATTGCTATTATATCGGAACGGGCAAACTGGGGTAGAGAACATTCTGCAAGCTGTTTGTCAGTTGCAATTGCTCTTATGGTTGAATCACTTGACCAAAGGCTTTCATGAATTGATTCAGGTGCAATGATCTCTAGCTTCGGGATTTTTTCGCGCTTGTATCCTTCCACTAAAACGATATCGCAAGGGCTTAGTTTCTGAACGACGGTTTCAAAATCAGGCTCAGGCTGATTTCCCAATTCATGCTGAATTGCCCATCGATTTTCCGAGACCAGCATCACTTCGCGCGCGCCGGCTTCACGATGTTTGTAGCTGTCACTACCTTTTACATCCAGATCAAACGAGTGGTGGGCATGTTTTACGGTTGAAACGGTCAAATCGCGGCCAGCTAGTTCTGAAACCAGCCCGGCTAAAAGTGACGTTTTACCTGAGTTTTTCCAACCAGCAATGCCAAAACAAAAAGGGGCTGTCATGCAGTCTTGCTTTCTTCAGTAAATTTTCTCGCAGTTTCCAGATCATCTGGCGTGTTAATGTTAAAAAATGGATCGGGATCGTTTCCATTAAACTCAACAAAGCAATGCGCGTGGCGTTGGACAAATAACATTACCTTGCGTTGGTTTTCATCCACCAGGAACGCTTCCAATTTTTCTGCCAGATCAACTCGCCACATTCCGAAAACCGGATGGCGGTTTCCGTTTGAGGTTGCAAGGGCAATGTTTGAATTAGTGTCGGCAAATTGTGATTGCATTTTCTGCGTATAACCGTCTGGAAAAAATGGTGTGTCGGCAGCAACTGTTATGATTTGACTTGCATCATGGTTTTCCTGCGCCCACCGCATTGCAGCGAGGATACCTGCCAATGGTCCCGCATATCCTTCTACGGTGTCGACAACGACTGGCTTTTTCAGGTTTGTAAACCTGGACGCATCACCATTTGCATTGATGATTATATCCGGCACCTGTTTGATCAGGTGATCACACACATGGGAAATCAGAGTTTTTCCGTTAAGATCAAGAAAGCTTTTTTCGTTTCCACCCATCCGGCGGGACAGGCCGCCTGCGAGTATGACGCCAAGCGGATTGCTCATTGCTTACCGCCTTTGCGGTTATGCTTGCTTTCTTCATCAGGGATGGCACTCAGATCAGCATCAAATTCTATGCGTTGCTCACCGGCAAGCGCAATAAACCGCTTTCCGCGGGCTCTTCCGACCAATGTAAGGTTAGCTGAACGCGCCAACTCAACCCCTGAAGCGGTAAAGCCAGATCGGGAAACCAAAATAGGAATGCCCATCATCGCTGTTTTGATGACCATTTCGGAAGTTAAACGGCCAGTTGTGTAGAAAATCTTGTCCGTTGGATCGACGTTATTTTGAAACATCCATCCGGCGATCTTGTCGACTGCGTTGTGGCGGCCGACGTCTTCCATATAAACCAATGGTCGATCTTCTTCACACAAGACACAACCGTGAATAGCGCCTGCTTCCAGATATAGGCTGGGGGTCGTGTTGATCTTTTTTGTCAATGTATAGAGCCAGCTGGTCTTTATTAGGGCAGTTTCAGACAGCAGAATCGCTTCAAAATTGTCCATAATGTCGCCAAATACTGTACCCTGAGCGCAACCAGATGTGCGGACCTTCTTTTTGAGTTTTTCCTCAAAATTCGTTTCTGTTTCCGTTCGGATGATCACAACGCCTAAATCGCTATCATGGTCGATCTCGGTAACCTTGCTATCTGATGAGAGCATTCCTTGATTAAGAAGGTAACCAATTGCAAGCAGATCGGGATGATCTCCAATCGTCATCATGGTGACGATTTCCTGAGAGTTTAGATAAAGCGTAAGTGCGCGTTCATGGACCACACGGATTTCCTGCTTCATACCGGTATGGTCCAAACCGCTGACAGTTTCTGTCAGGTCAGGATCGTCTGGGTTTGGTTTAACATGGAGCTCGGATATTTTGCTGTTCACGCGGGGGCCCATCAGTTTGAATTACGATCAATAAGGATCACGTAATAGGTAGCAGCGATCGCAAAAAGGATCGACAGCAACATGATTAGCAATAGATAGTGCGGTCCCTGATCAAGCGCAATCATATATCCAGTGATCATTGCCAACAAGGCACCGCCGCCGATTTGCAGACTGCCACCGAGTCCTGAGGCTGCCCCGGCTAAAGCTGGACGTACGCCTACGATCCCTGCATTTGCACTTGGCAACGTTAAACCATTTCCAAAGCCAATGAAGAAAACCAGACCAAAAAACGCAAGCGGAGCATTCGGGAAGAGGCTTGTTGTAATAAGTGCCAGGATCATTCCACCGGCAGCACACACATTACCGAACATCATCATCCCAGTCATACCAATTCGCGTTGAGTATCGTCCTGACAAGAAGTTTCCAAGCATGTAACCGGCAGCAACGATCGCAAAATATGCGCCGAATTGGGAGGGCGGCAGCCCGTAATACTCATTTGCCACGATTGCGCCTGCACCAAGGTAGGCAAAGAATGCACCTGCCGCAAAAGCAGCTGTGGCAGAATATCCCCAGAACCGGCGTGACTTTATAAGTGTTGGCCATGCCTGGAACTGTTGCTGAAATGATCCGCCGCGATATTGATTGGTTTCGCCCATATCGAACCAGACAACGAAAATCGTAATGGCAGCATACCCAAATATAAGCCAAAAGCTTGCCTGCCACCCGTAAAACTCTTCCAAATAGCCGCCGAGAGCAGGGCCAATCATGGGAATTAATGTCATTGCCATGGTCACATAGCCGATCATGCTTGCCGCACGATCTCCTTCCACCATATCTCGAATAATTGCGCGTGAAAGGACAATTCCGGATGCCGCTGCTGCCTGCATAATTCTGGCAAATAGAAACATTTCAATGGAAGTCGCATAGATGCAGCCAAGCGTCGCCAACATCATTACAAACATCAAAATAAGCAAAACGGGTCTGCGGCCATATTTGTCAGAAAGCGGACCAAATACAATTTGGAGGAGGGCCGTAGCTGCCAAGTAAAGAGAGACAGACAATTGTGCCGTTGCAGGTGTTGTTTTGAAATATTCGGTAATGGCCGGCAATGACGGAATAAAAATATTCATCGCCAGTGGACTTAAGGCAGCGATCATCGCAAGGGTTGCGATATGTGGCGGGGTTTGTGCCGGTTTCATCTAACCGCGCTCGTCGTTTGTTTTCTTTTAAATTGTTCTCTGTAGAAAGTATAAATGCCGCTGGTCACAACTATAACGGACCCAATTATGGCCAGAGTGTTTGGAACCTCTTCGAAAATGAATATGCCTATCAAAATCGAGAACAGCAAAACCGAATAGCGGAAAGGTGTAACAAACGCGACTTCACCAAATCGCATTGCAGAAATAATGCTTAGAAAACCGCTCATAAGAAACAGTGACGCTATGGCCAGTAACGTCAGGTCGACCGCATCCACCGATTGCCAATCTTCAAAGAGCCCCCAAATCATCGCCAATAGGGTTATAATAACGATAGTCACAAGACTGACAAATGTTGCCGGCAAGTCAGCATCCAGTCGCCTTGTTGCAAGATCACGCAAGGTCGCAGCAAAAATTGCTATGATGCAGTAAATCGAATAGGTCGTAAAACCTTCCGTGCCCGGCTGCACAATGAGCAATACGCCAATAAGACCGGTCATAATTGCCAGTAAGCGTCGCCATCCAATTTGCTCGTTCAGGAACAATGCAGCGCCCATGCAGACCGTGAGTGGAAGTGCCTGCATTATCGCGGTCGCGTTTGCGATCGGCATATTTAAAAGCGCTGTCAGGAATGTGACCGTCGCTATAATCTCACCTGTTAATCTTAACATAAATGCCTTGTTGAAGGTAGTATGCAGTGGTCGCAGGTCACCAAGGTAATAGGTTAATGCACTCAGCATTATTACCGCAAAGCTGCCCCGGATAACTATTATCTGGGACAATGGAAACGCTTCACCAAGAAGTTTGATAATGCCATCGCCGATTGCAAAACTCGCCATTGCAAGCAGCATGAATGCGCTGCCGCGCAAATTGTCTTTAGCGCCCAGGTTTGAGGCGGACATTATCTGTTTGCAGCCAAGGTTTGGGCAATAGGTGGTAATTCATCAAAGTGATCTATGATGTGTGTTGCTCCAAGCTGAGGAATCGGAAGATCTGAATACCCGAAGGAAACAGCGACAGATTTTATACCGCCTGCATTTGCGGCAGCAATATCGTTGATCGAGTCACCGATCATAATTGCCTGACTGTTTTTGCGGTCAGCCAAGCCGAGGGTTTCATGCAAGTGACGTGGATCAGGCTTTTTAAATTCAAAAGTATCGCCCCCCGTAACAGACAGGAACCGTTGCGATATTCCAAGCGCGTTTAAAAGCAGTCTTGCTGGTCCTTCTGGCTTATTTGTGCAAACGCAGAATTCAAAGCCATCTTCTGAAAGCAGATCCAGCGCTTTTTCAACACCGGGATAAAGATACGATTCATTGGCGATGTTTTCAGTGTAGTCTGCAAGGAATATGGGAAACAACTCTTCCAGTTGATTATCGTGCAAGTCTCGCTTTTGAAGCGCAAAGGCTCGTTTCAACATTGCCTTTGAACCCTGGCCAACCAATTGACCGATCGCTTCCATAGAAACCGGTTCCAAACCAACGGAGGCTGTGACCCGATTAAGGGTAGCGATCAGATCAGGTGCGGTATGCGCTAAAGTGCCGTCCAGATCGAAAATGATTGTTTTGTGCAATTGCCAGGCCTGTAAGAAATTCAGTTTGAAAGATAGCATTGACTAGTGCTGCGTGATATCAGAGGCCTATCACTGATTGAGGAAAATCGAAACCTCCCGCTATGAGTAAAGAACTTAAAATTGAGGCCGCTGGTGCCGCATTAAAACTTGTCGAGAATAACATGCGTCTTGGCATTGGTACCGGCTCGACGGCAGACGAATTTATCCGGTTGCTTTCAAAGCGCGTGGCAAATGGATTGTCCATTATCGGCGTTCCAACGTCTGAGCGTACCCGAATTTTATGCGAAGAGCTGAATGTTCCTTTGACCACACTGGATGCAATGCCCGAATTGGATATGGTTATCGACGGCGCTGATGAGGTGGATCGGAAATTTAATCTTATTAAGGGGGCGGGTGGGGCTTTGTTGCGTGAGAAAATCGTTGCTCACGCCGCAAAAACCATGGTCGTAATTGCCGATGATAGCAAATATGTTGAAACCCTTGGAAAATTTCCGCTTCCTATCGAAGTAAATCCGTTTGGTTTGGAAGCAACAAAGCGCGCAATCCAGGATTTTACTGAGAAGCTTGGTCTGACTGGTGAATTAAAACTGCGAACACAAGATAACGAAACATATGTTACCGATGGCGGACATTATATTTTTGATGCTTCTTTTGGCCATATTTCAGATGCAAGTGCGCTTGCTAGCGGTTTGAATTCTGTACCGGGTGTGGTTGAACATGGACTGTTTTTAGGCTACGCAAAAATCGTTCTTCTTGCTGGCGAAAGCGGTGTTCGACAGTTGAGTGACAATTGAACGTCGCAAAATAATAATAACCAAAGTCTTGGAGATTGAAATTGATGACCATAAAACAGCGTATTTTGACTATACCGAGAATTATGATGTTTGCGCTGGCGATCATCACGGTCAGTGGGGTTTCTGTGTCTGCACAGGAAATTTCTGAATCCCACAAGGAAGCCGCGAGATTGGTTATGAAATCTACCGGCATTTCAGCCAGACTTGATAGTATCCTGCCGGAGATTGCTGCATTTACCAAGACAGGCCTGATTGCCAATCGCCCAGATATTGAAAACGAGATTTCTATTATCGTCGATGAAGCAGCAATTGAACTTGCACCGCGACGTGGCCCTCTGGAAAGTGAAGTAGCTGCGATCTACACAAAACTATATACCGAAGATGAACTTCGTGAAATTGGCGAGTTTTTTGCCGGCGACACGGGTCAGAAATTTTTGCGCCTCACAACTGATATACTCCAGCAAGTGGAATCAGCTTCCAGAGTGTGGCGAAATGGTTTGACCAGGGACCTTAGCCAGAAGGTGCAAGAAATGTTGAAAGAACAGGGATTGCAGTAACAGACGTTAATACCCATTTGTAAACCCGGCAATTCGCCGGGTTTTTTTTGTTTTTCGATTGATGAGACTATGAGTAATTTTGACTATGATTTGTTTGTTATAGGCGGTGGTTCAGGTGGCGTGCGTGCAGGTCGCCTCGTGGCAGGTATGGGAAAGCGCGTTGGGATTGCCGAAGAATATCGTTACGGTGGTACTTGTGTCATTCGCGGTTGTGTTCCCAAAAAACTGATGGTTTATGCCTCGCAACTATCCGAAGAATTTGAGGCAGCAGCTGGATTTGGCTGGTCAGTTGGTGAAACCAGGTTTGACTGGAAAACTCTGATTGCCAATAAAGACAAGGAAATCAACCGGCTAGAAGGCCTTTACCGAAAAGGTCTTGAGAATAACAAGGCTGATATCTTTGATACGCGTGCTGAAATGGTTGGCCCTCACGAGGTTCTCCTGAAGAATGAGAACAGAACGGTTACGGCAGAGAAAATTATCATTGCAGTTGGTGGAACACCTAGTAAGAACTTGCAAGTTCCCGGCAGTGAATATTGCATCACTTCCGATGACGTTTTCCATCTGGAAGAATTTCCCGAAGAAATAGTGATTGCCGGCGGTGGTTATATTGCTGTTGAATTTGCCTGCATATTCGCAGGGTTAGGGAGCAAGGTTACACTGGTCTATCGCGGAGAAGAAATATTACGGGGGTTCGATATGGATTTGCGTACGCATCTGCATGAAGAGATGACCCGCCGTGGGATCGATGTTGTTTGTAATACTGTTTTTGAATCGATCGAGAAAATTGAAAGCAGTCAGATTGTAGCCAAAACCCAGTTAGGCAAGAGAATTAATGCGGACCAGGTTCTTTTGGCCATTGGGCGTAACCCAGTTACAGCAAATCTTGGTTTGGAAAAAGCAGGCGTTGAGATGGATGCTAAAGGGTTCATCAAGGTTGACGAGTTTTCGCGAACCAATGTCGAACATATTCTGGCGGTTGGCGATGTAACCAACCGGGTAGCGCTTACGCCAGTAGCGATCCATGAGTCTATGTGCCTAATTGAGACAGAGTATAAGGATAATCCTACAAGTCCGGATCATGATTTGATCGCAACAGCAGTGTTTTCACAGCCAGAACTGGGCACAATTGGATTAAGCGAGGAAGATGCCGCGAAACAATATGATGTACTGGATGTGTATCGTGCCCATTTCAGACCTATGAAAAACACGCTTTCCGGCGCAGAGGACAAAATGCTGATGAAGATAATCGTCGATCATGCTTCTGATCTGGTGGTTGGTTTGCACATTATGGGCCATGGGGCGGGCGAAATGGCTCAAACACTTGGGATTGCCATAAAAATGGGGGCTAAAAAGGCTGATTTTGACCGAACAATGGCTGTTCATCCAACAGCAGCGGAAGAGCTTGTAACCATGTATGCGCCCTCATACCGGGTCATTGCCGGTGAAAGACAGGACGCATGAACGATGCTGCTGGTGCGCTGGTGGGATATTTTGGGTTCGGCTCTTTGGTCAATCCAAATACCCTTCGCACGAACTATATTGAAAGTGTTCCAGCGACTTTGAAAGGCTGGAAACGGCATTGGGAATCGCGAAATCCGATATTCAAAAATGAAGTTGCGCTACTATCGATTCACAAAAATGACGATACGGACATAAAGGGCATGGTTGTGATTGATCAGCTTTCGCATCTGGCGCAGGTTGATGAACGCGAAACCGGATATTCCCGAGTTAAGTTGCGATCTTCCGATTTGGTTTTGCATACTGAAAAAGATCTGCCAGAAGCACTTTATGTTTATGTTGCAGATACGGTGGATGATGAACCTGGTAGCGGTCCATTGCTGCAATCTTATCTGGATGCTGTCATGCAGGGTTTTTATCTCAACTTTGAGGAAGAAGGGGTCAGACATTTCGTTGATACGACCCACGGCTTTGCCCGCCCGATCATTGCAGACCGCCAAAATCCGAGATATCCGCGTCATGTGCAGCTTAGCCTGGCTGAGTGTGATCTGTTTGACCGCGAACTGGCACGAGCGGGCGTCATAAAATTTCCGTGATAGAATTGTAGAAAAATCTGAGACTTCGCTGTATAAGCGCGTCAAATCGCGTGATATATTACGCGATCAGCATGGGTTTGACCCAAAAGTAACACGCGTAAATAGGCAGAATTCCAATGGCAAACAACTGGACACCCAATTCCTGGCGCAACAAGCCGATTATTCAGGTTCCGGCTTATCCGGATCAGGCAGAACTGGAAGCAACTGAAAAACGTTTGGCAAGCTTTCCGCCGTTGGTATTTGCAGGTGAAGCGCGCGCGCTAAAATCGCATCTGGCTGAGGTTTCTGAAGGCAAGGCATTCCTGTTGCAAGGTGGTGATTGTGCTGAAAGTTTCGTCGAGCATGGCGCAGACAATATCCGGGATTTCTTCCGTGTGTTTCTGCAAATGTCAGTAGTTCTTACCTACGCAGCTTCAAAGCCTGTCGTGAAGGTGGGTCGTATTGCTGGCAATTTGCCAAGCCGCGTTCTTCGGACACGGAAACAATAGATGGTGTGGCATTGCCAAGTTACCGGGGTGATATCATCAACGGTATCGAGTTTGATAAAGCGTCGCGTATTCCTGATCCGGAGCGGCAGATCATGGCCTATCGCCAGTCTGCGGCGACGCTTAACCTGATACGTGCGTTTGCTCAGGGCGGTTACGCCAATCTGGAACATGTGCATGAATGGACTTTGAGTTTTATCGAAGACAGCCCTGCCTCTGAACGTTACAAACAGCTTGCTGACCGCATTGGCGAAACACTTCGGTTTATGAAAGCAATTGGCTTTTCTGCTGAAAGTCATCCGCGCTTACGCGAAACGGATTTTTTCACCAGCCATGAGGCGCTGCTGCTTGGTTATGAAGAAGCAATGACCCGGACAGATTCCACTACAGGTGATTGGTATTCTACTTCCGGCCATATGTTATGGATCGGTGACCGCACCCGCCAGCCAGATCATGGGCATGTGGAATATTTCCGTGGGATCAAAAATCCGATTGGCCTGAAATGCGGACCTTCAATGACCGCAGATGGTCTTTTGGAAATGTGCGATATTCTCAATCCAGAAAATGAGCCGGGGCGTCTGACGCTAATTAACCGGTTCGGGCATGAAAAAGTTGGCGATCATCTGCCAGGATTAATTCGTGCTGTGGAACGGGAAGGCAAGAAAGTCGTTTGGTCCTGTGACCCAATGCATGGCAATACAATCTCTGCAAACGGTTATAAAACGCGTCCTTTTGATTATGTTCTTTCTGAAGTTCAGAGTTTCTTCGCCATCCATCGCGCGGAAGGGACATATCCAGGTGGTGTTCATTTCGAAATGACCGGCAAGGATGTTACCGAATGCATGGGCGGTGCCAAGGAAGTAACCGAAGCCGAACTTGGATCGCGTTACCACACCCATTGTGATCCGCGCCTTAATGCCAGTCAATCACTGGAACTGGCATTTCTGATTGCCGAACTTTTACAAGAACACCGAGATACAGGCGACAGCAAAATCGCGGCTGAGTAGAACGGGGTGTCTGACAAAAGCATCGTTTAGTAGGAGCGGTTCAGTGTTCGCCAGATGTGAAACAGGTTTACAAGTACGACGTGTCTGACTGGTATCAATTTGCTGAGGGCAGGCTGAACAAAGTAATCCAGGCAATATGCATAGACAGTCTGTTCACGATCTAGCTGCTAGTCTGTAGATTGGTATATGATAATATCAGGCTCTTTCTGGAGATTGATATGCTGTCTGCTTTTCCTTCGCTTTTTCTTTCCCATGGCGCGCCAAATATGGGGCTGCAAAATTCTCCGGTGCGAGATTTTATGCGTAAATTGGGCGGTTCTTATCCCAAGCCTGATGCCATCATTGCCGTTTCCGCACATTTTGAGACAAATGATGCGGTGGTTGTAACGGATCCCGCACCAGGCATGATTTATGATTTTCGCGGTTTTGAGGCGGAATTATATGAACAAGTTTATCCAGCACCTGGAGAGCCGGAACTGGCTGTGGAAGTTTCTGAACTGATTCATGCCCGCGGCATTCCGGTTCAGACCCTCGCTGAGCGCGGCTTTGACCATGGAACGTGGGTTCCGTTTTCCCTGGCTTGGCCTGAGGCTGATATTCCTATTGTTCAGGTTTCAATTGATCCAGAAGCAACGCCTGCCTATCACTATAAGCTCGGGCAGGCATTAGCACCGCTTCGCAAACGCAATATAGCAATCGTTGGCACAGGGCAGATAACCCATAACCTTCAAGCACTATTTGCAAAGGGCAGGGACGCGGACCTTGACAGCAACATAAAGCATTGGGTCAATACGTTCCTGAAGTGGTTTGATGAAAAACTCGAAGCTGGCGAAGTCGAAGATTTACTCGAATATCGATCCGCTGCACCACATGCGAAAGCCAACCATCCCACGGATGACCATCTACTGCCAATTTTTGTTGCAATGGGTGCTGCGGGCGAACAATATTCCGCCCGTAAAATCCACGACTCTGTGATGTTTGACTTCCTGGCGATGGATGCCTGGGAGTTTAGTTAAGACTAAACCGTGGCTTTGCCCTGTTGTGGAACGCCTTTTTCTTCCAGCAGGCTTTGCAGTTCCTGCGCCTGAAACATTTCGCGAATAATATCGCAACCGCCTACAAACTCACCTTTTACGTAAAGCTGTGGCACGGTTGGCCAATTTGTATAATCTTTGATGCCTTGGCGAATATCGTCATCGGCAAGTACATTGACGCCTTTATAATCAACCCCGAGATAATTCAGGATTTGGATAACCTGGCCTGAAAAACCGCATTGAGGAAAATCTGGTGTCCCTTTCATAAACAGGACAACATCATTTCCCTTCACTTCGCCTTCAATAAAGTCATTCACTGCAGTCATATCCAAATTCCCGATATACAAATTTCGCCGTTAAGATGAATATGAAGCTTCGTGCCGCAGGTTTCAAGGAGAAAGCCTTGTCTTATGTTGATTGTTATATTCTTGCACTGACAGAACAAAACTCGGAAACGTTTACAAAACAGGTAAAATAGATCGTGGATTTGTTAAATAATTAAGCTGCATTGCGTGATCCACCTAGCAAGACTGTAACGAGGCAATGCGTTACGTCATGCAAGGCCAGCGCATTCCAAGCCTTAAAGAGCCTTTGCTTGGGCGAAAGAAACCAGGCGTCTGGACTCCTCATCCCAAAGATGCAGCCGAATACTATGCAAGCTTTGACGGATCGTCATGCGATTGCTTTCAGCCAGTTCTTTATGATCGCGTAGAACTTCGGGTAATCGATAGAATGGAATACGACTATATAGATGGTGCACATGGTGCACTCCAATATTGGCGCTTACCCATTGTAATACGGGTGGTAGCACGTAGTGCGAACTGCCCTTGAGAGCGGAATCGTGCAATTGCCAGTCCTCCGCAGAATCCCAATGCGTGGTTTCGAATTGATGTTGTACATAGAACAGCCAAACGCCGGCTGAAGCGGCAAGCAAAGTTGAAGGAAGGAAAATCAACAGGACAGGGATTAATCCACCAAAGTAAAGAATAAGCGCCATCCATACAAATATTGCAGCATTCGTACACATTGCGCTAATCCAATATTTGGCATTACCCATCAGGCCGATTGGAAGCCTGTTCTGAAGTAAAAACAGATAGCCCGGTCCTAAGCAGAATAAGACGATGGGATTGCGATAAAGCTTGTAAATCAATTTGTGAACCGGCTTTAGCTCTTGATATTCCAACACTGTCTTTGTTTCGATGTCGCCGATACCGCGTTGTTCCAGATTGCCTGATGTGCCATGATGAATAGCATGGGTGCGTCGCCACACATCATATGGTGTCAATGTCAAAACGCCTAGAACGCGCCCAAGCCAGTCGCTTGCAGTTTTATTTTGAAAGAATGAGCCGTGTCCGCAATCATGCTGGATTGCGAAAAGGCGCAGGAGAAAGCATGCATTGAACAATGAGAGCGTAAACGTTAGCCAATAGCTGATCGAGATTGACCACCATGCCAGGATCCACAATACCAGGAACGGTCCCAAAGTGACCAAAAGCTCAAATATGCTTCGCTTTAAATCTGGCTCACGGTAATTCGCAAGAATTCTGACCCAATCCTTTGCTGAACGGGATTCATCTTGTTTAATTACAGCTTCGGGTTGGTTGGGCATGACGTGCTTTTCATGAGTTAAGTTGTCTTGTTATAGGATAGAAAGGCTTTCGCAAAGGTGCCTTTTCAATGTAATTGTGAATTGTCTGCCAAAGAGCATTGTTTCCGCAGGTTGCTGCCAAAACGGGTGAGGCCCTGTAACGAAATTCAGATAGAAATGCGGAACGGTTAAAAATCGATATTTTGTACCAAAACGCGCACGATAGCGCACAAAACACAAAGAAAATGCTGAAAAGCGGGGTCAGCACGGGGATGCTCAACTAAAAACCCACGCCAAAAGTACAATCCAAAATACCAGCATCGCATTCAACATCCAAAAAAAGCGATCTGACCATAGCGGGCGTTTGAAAATCGGTGGGACTTTTTCGATTCCTGTAGTTTTTTTCATGAAGTTGGATCACTCAGGTGGTGCGCTGGTTTGTAGAGCAAGTGCGTGCAATACTCCGCCCATATTGCCCTTTAATGCCTCATAAACAAGTTGATGCTGCTTTACTCGGGAAATTCCGCGAAACGTCTCAGAGACCACTTCTGCTGCATAATGATCACCGTCACCAGCAAGGTCCCGGATTGTAACTTCTGCATCGGGAATGGCTTCCCTGATCATTTTCTCAATTTCACCCGCATCCATTGGCATTGATTGCGCTCCCTGAATCTATTCTGCAGCTTCGGCCATAGGTTCGCCATCCATAAAGTCAGGGAACCAGCTTTCATGAGCCGTTTTCATTTCTTCCACCGATAGTGACAGGCTTTTGCCAATCGTCAACCGGTCTGAGGCGACCATGCCCAATTGCTGGAAAAATACGCCGGAATCCTCTGCATTTGCAGCGAGCATCTGTGCGTAATCTTTATCTACCGTAAGCACGTAACGCGATTGGTCTTCACCAAACAGGGCCGCGTGCATATGATTTGAAGATAGATCCAGAGCCATTCCCTTATCGGCGGCCATACACATTTCTGCCAGCGTGATTGCAAGACCACCATCAGATATATCATGGCATGCGGTTATATTTCCGCTTCGGATAGCAGCCCGCACAAATTCACCACGCATGCGTTCAGTCAATAGATCAACGCCGGGAGCAGGGCCATCCTCTATGCCCAGAATTTCGCGTAAATAAAGCGATTGTCCCAAATGGCTTGCCTCCGTTCCGATGACGAAGACTACGTCACCTTCGTGCATCGTTCCGATCCTGGTCATCTGGTTGGCATCTTCAATCAGGCCTACTGCGCCGATTGTTGGCGTTGGCAAAATTGCTTCGCCATTTGTTTCATTGTAAAGCGACACATTGCCGGAGACTATTGGCATAGAAAGTGATTCAACTGCCTCGCCTATGCCTTTGATTGAAAAGACGAATTGCCCCATTATTTCCGGTTTTTCAGGGTTTCCGAAATTGAGATTATCGGTTGTTGCCAACGGTTCGGCACCGACGGCAGAGAGATTTCGATAGCATTCTGCAACGGCCTGTTTTCCACCTTCAAACGGGTCTGCTTCCACGTAACGCGGTGTTACATCACAGGTAAAGGCCAGCGCTTTGCCAGTTGGCTCACCCGCCTCATTCAGTATCCGGATTACGCCAGCATCTCCCCCCGGTATTTGCAAGGAGTTGGATTGAATAAGCGTATCATACTGTTCCCAAACCCAACGGCGGGAACATAATTCAGAGGAGTTTAGAAGCCTCAGCAAAGCCTGATTATAATCGCCAGTATCCTCCACATTGCTTGCATCCAGCCCGGAATGGGTGCCCGGCTCGATATAGGGGCGTTCATATTCTGGCGCTTCGTCCCCTAGTTCCTTGATCGGCAGGTTGGCGACTTGTTCACCCTGATGCAGCACTTTGAAGCGAAGATCATCCGTGGTCTTACCGACAATTGCAAAATCAAGTCCCCATTTGGTGAAGATAGATTTCGCTTCTGCTTCCTTTTCCGGGTTTAAGACCATCAACATGCGTTCCTGACTTTCGGAAAGCATCATTTCATAAGCGGTCATGTTTTCTTCACGCACTGGAACAAGATCAAGGTTTAATTCAACCCCAAGATCACCTTTTGCTCCCATTTCAACAGCAGAACAGGTTAAACCGGCGGCACCCATATCCTGAATTGCTACCACGGCACCTGTTTTCATGAGTTCAAGACAGGCTTCCAGAAGGCATTTCTCGGTAAACGGGTCTCCAACCTGAACAGTTGGGCGCTTTTCTTCAATGTCTTCTCCGAATTCAGCTGATGCCATCGTCGCACCACCAACACCATCGCGTCCAGTTTTGGCACCAAGGTAGACAATTGGCAGGCCAACCCCTTCGGCTTTGGAATAAAAAATGGCATCGGTTTTGGCGATGCCAGCTGCAAATGCGTTTACCAGAATATTGCCATTATTGCGTGCGTGGAAATTTACCTCACCGCCTACAGTTGGCACGCCGAAGGAGTTTCCATAGCCGCCTACGCCTGCAACCACCCCGGAAACTAAATGGCGGGTTTTAGGATGGTCGGGTTCTCCAAATCGCAGCGCATTCATTGCAGCGACCGGTCGCGCTCCCATGGTAAACACATCACGCAGGATGCCGCCAACGCCCGTTGCTGCACCCTGATAAGGCTCAATAAAAGAAGGGTGGTTATGACTTTCCATCTTGAAAACAACCGCCATACCGTCACCGATATCCACCACACCTGCATTTTCACCTGGTCCCTGAATAACCCGTGGACCTTCGGTTGGCAGGGTTTTCAACCATTTCTTGGATGACTTATAGGAACAATGCTCGTTCCACATGGCTGACCATATGCCAAGTTCGGTATAGCTTGGCTCACGTTCAGTAAGCCGAAGTATGTGCTGATATTCATCGGTTGTGATCCCGTGATCAGCAATCAGTTCTTCTGTGATGGGGTAGTTGTTTTCTACGGTCATGGTTGGCTTTTTTTACGGTCGAGATAGAAGATGATTAAGCCAAGGATTAAAAACAGCACAACGATTGCACCAACAATTGGTGCAACACCGGCAATCCCGTTTAGCTTAATGTTGAGAAACTCATAAGGGTACTCGTTCACGATGAAGGCGCGGACATTTACGTAAACCAGGTAAGCGACAGGAAAAATCAGCAGCTTTGGCAATTGTGACCAATTTAGGTTTCCTGATCTACCTTCAAACCACCACCACAATGGAAATAGGACCGGCCCAATATAGTGCAGGAACAGATTTGCAATTGCTTCCATGCCAGTTGGATTGTGCGCCGCTGACAGGAGTAGGTGGTAGACAATCATCACAACGAGATAGGAGGCGAGGGCAGTGGCCTTTACAATCGAACGATTGAAAAAACACAAAACGCCTTGCTTGAACTGGGAAAGATAGACAAAGAGCACCAAAGTGTTGGTTAAGATCGTAAAAAACGAATTGAAACGGATAAGGGCACCCAGAAAACTATAACCCTCAGCCATACGTGTGCTGATTGCAATTGGATATTGGATCAACAAACCAGCAAATGTGGTAGTAAGTCCTAGCCAGAATAATAGTCGCCCGGTTGTCATGCGCAGGCCGTGTTTCCCTGGCTCCAGCGCAATACATCATCGGTAATGCGCTTGCCATCCTGGGTTTGCAATAGTGGACCGTAGGTTTGAATGTTTGTGTATTTACCGCTGGAGGTATCCCCCTTTTCTTCAGCCTGCACGACAAGCTGTGGCAATCCATTTGGGTCGCTACGCTTAACCAGCAGGAATCTTGGACGCCCGGCAAAGGAGTTTACTTCATTGGACATGCGCAAATCACGAAAAACCGTGTCCTTGGATTTAAACCAGCAGGTTTGCGCAATTCGAGCAATGCCTGCCACTGCCTGGGGTGGAGATTGTTTTGTATTTAATGACAGACCCTGGGAAGGTTCTCCGGATTGACAGGCGGCAAGAGCCAGCAGGAGAAAACCGAATATTGTCGAAAGCAATATGCGTCCTGACATCAAGCTGCCTCACCGGAAAGCATATTCAAAGCGCTTTCAAAAATTCTGCGCCCGTCCATGCCGCCATGGGAATCCTCAATAAGATTTTCAGGATGGGGCATCATGCCAAGTACATTGCCTTCAGCATTCATTATGCCGGCTATGTCATTCAATGATCCATTCGGATTAGTACCCTGCGCATAACGAAAAACCACCTGATGATTATCTTCAATCGAATTTAGGGTATTTTCGTCAGCAAAATAATTGCCGTCATGGTGTGCGATTGGGCAGGCAATAACTTCGCCTTGCTGATAAAGCCTGGTAAAATCCGTTTCGGCGTTTTCGACTTTTAACTTCACAGATTTGCAAACAAATTTTAAGCCGGCATTGCGCATCAATGCTCCAGGTAAAAGTTGCGCTTCAGTCAGAATTTGAAAACCGTTGCAAACCCCAAATACGCGTATACCTTTTTCCGCTGCTGAACGGATTTCGTTCATAACGGGCGATCTTGCAGCAATCGCTCCGGATCGCAAATAATCCCCATAGGAAAACCCTCCGGGTATAAGGATCAGATCGCTTTTGGGAATTTCGGTATCCGTATGCCACACAAGGTTGGGCTTATGGCCGCTTATTTTGGTTAGGGCCGTGATCATATCACGATCGCGGTTAGAGCCTGGAAAAAGTATGACGGATGAAATCATAATCGGTAATTCCGCTAGAGGATCTCCACCTGATAATCTTCGATCACCGTGTTCGCGAGGAGCTTCTCACACATTTCAGACAAGGATGACTTGGCGTTGTTGGCCGAGGTCTGCAATTCAACGTCGAAAACTTTGCCCTGGCGGACGCTGTCCACGCCTTCGAACCCAAGTGCAGAAAGCCCGCCTTCAATTGCTTTACCCTGAGGATCGAGAACACCTTTTTTAAGGGTTACTGTAATACGCGCTTTCGTCACTTTTCTTTCTTCCCGTCATTGCTTGATACAAGAACCGGGCCTTTACCACGCTGTGGTTCGTTTTCTTGCAGAATACCAAGTCGGTTTGCCACTTCGCGATAGGCTTCTAGCATTCCGCCCAGGTCACGTCTGAAGCGATCCTTGTCCATTTTCTCGTTCGACTTGATATCCCAAAGTCGGCATGAATCCGGGGAGATTTCATCCGCAACGACGATACGCATCATTTCGTTTTCCCAAACTCGACCAAGCTCGATTTTAAAATCGATGAGTTGAATGCCGATACCGGCAAAAAGACCAGATAAAAAATCGTTCACACGAATGGCAAGTGCCATGATGTCATCAATTTCCTGAGGGCTTGCCCAACCAAAGGCTGTAATATGCTCTTCAGCGACAAGCGGATCACCCAACTCGTCTTTCTTGTAGCAAAATTCAATGATTGAGCGCGGAAGAACTTCACCTTCGGGAATTCCCAAGCGCTCAGACAGGGTTCCAGCCGCGATATTTCTGACGATAACCTCGATTGGAATAATCTCGACTTC
>JBCCBE010000009.1:0-59823 GCA_039814425.1 Pseudomonadota bacterium | reverse complement strand
CTTGCAGATACGGGCGTATCGTTTACAAACCCGCGAGTTTTGCCATCCGCCTTTTGAACGCGGCGCAAGATAACACTGCCATCATTATCAATGTCATGTTCAGAGAGTTGCGCAAAAACTGGGTGCCCATGTGAGGGTTCAAATGTTGCAACAACACTACCATCCCCTGCGCCTTTTCGTACCAAAGATCCATCGCCTCGTGCGCCAAGTGCAAGGGACAGGGAATCGAGTAAAATAGACTTACCAGCGCCCGTCTCTCCTGTAAGAACAGAAAGACCGTCGCAAAATTCAAGATCAAGGCCTTCTATAAGAACGATGTTACGGATGGAGAGCTGCGCAAGCATTGACTGTTTGCCGCCATTCGGACTCAGGTTTTGGTGCCTAGCAAGGCATTCAACCAGGAATTTTCTGATTCTCTTGGCTCAAGTCCACCGGTTTGAAGGAGCTTGTAAGAGTCCTGATACCACTGACTGTCTGGAAAGTTATGCCCCAGCACCGCAGCGGAATTTTGAGCTTCCTCCGCCAGACCAAGCGCAAAATAGCTTTCGGTTAGTCGGGCAAGTGCTTCCTCCACATGCCGTGTTTTCGGAAAATTCTCGACTACTTTTCTAAATCGGTTAATCGAAGCAAGGTACTCGCGACGTTCCTGATAATATCTTCCGACAAGCATTTCTTTACCGGCAAGTTGATCCCGCGTAACACGAATTTTACGCCTCGCATCCTCGACATATTCGCTCTCTGGATACTTTTCCACCAACGCATTCATTGCATTGTAGGCACGTGCTGTTACGGTTTGGTCACGCGTAATATGCGGTATCTGCTTAAAGTAAGACATCCCGATAATATACTGCGCATAGGCTGCATCCTTATCGCCAGGATACAATTGTAAAAACCGTTTGCCGGTTGAAGTTGCGCCGGCGTATTCGCCTTTACGGTAATTAATAAACGTATTCAGTATCAATGACCGACGCGAATATTCAGAATACGGATGCTGACTGTTTAGATCATTGATTCGTTTCTGCGCAGTCTTAAGGTCACCTGCATCCAGGTTCGCCAGTGCCTGATTATATAGAATTTCAGGAGCGATAACTTCTTCAAACGCAAAATCCGCATTTTTATCGTCTGTCTTGCTGCAAGCACCAAGGACGATAAGTCCAAACCCCAAAATTAAGCTTGTAAGAGACCGAATACTCATATTGATACCAAACGTTTGACAAATCTGCTTCTAAAGCAAAACCTTATTTAAAATATAAATACACAAGGCGGTGCATGAATTAAAGCTTCTGTCCGCTATAATTTTTGCATTTTTGTGGCGAAGCAATAAGGTTTAGTGAATTATTTCAGAAAATAACAATAATTAGGCCAAAACCGCGGCATATGCAGGTGCACTGACCGCAACCAGATCTCGATGCATCACACGTGGACGAGAGCGTGGCGGCTCGACGAAATCAAACGCCTCAGGCGTTGAAAGCAATTCTTTAAGAACCAAAGAATTCAATTTATGCCCACCACGGTAAGAGCGAAAACAACCTATAATCGGAACACCTGCCAAGGCCAGATCACCAATCGCATCCAATGTCTTATGACGAACAAACTCATCACCATAACGCAAGCCTTCAGGGTTGATGATATTATTGTCCTCACCAATAACTACTGAATTTTCAAGCGAGGAGCCAAGTGCAAAGCCTGCTGACCAAAGACGTTCGACGTCTTTCATAAAACCGAACGTTCTGGCACGGCTCAATTCGTTGCAGAAGACATCTTCCGAAATATCGGATGCAAATTTCTGACGACCAATTGTTTCACAATCAAAATCGATCTCAACTTCGAAGCGAGTGCCCTCATAAGGAACAAATTCACCCCAAGACAGACCCATATCAACCCGAACCGACTTATTTACACGAATATAACAGCGGCGGGCAGAAAGAGAGGTAAGTCCAACATTCTTGATTGCTTCGACAAAACTAGCCGAACTGCCGTCCATCACAGGAACTTCATTGCCATCAAGTTCAATTAAAACATTATCCACGTTAAGGGCGCTCAAAGCAGCCATAAGATGTTCAATTGTTGCAACATAAGCCTGGTCCAACTGACCAAGGACAGTACATAAATCTGTTGCACCTATTGAACTGAGATTTGCCTTAAGGTCACTAAAGCACCCATTGCTATCAGCAACATTAAACACGATACCGGTATCAGCTTCTGCAGGTAACAACACCATGTTAACGGCTTTACCGGAATGAACGCCTATACCGGCGAACTCAAGTCGCTCTCGAAGAGTTGTCTGATACCCTAGCAATGCTTACTCCCCAAAACCTTGGGTTTTTCCGTATTGGCCCTAGAACACATACTCATGTTCTGTTCATAGCCTACCCAATTTCTGCCACAGTTTATAAACACAGCCATCGCTTTAACCAAATCACGCTTTCTTACGTTTTGTTACTTAAATCGAGACTAGCAAGCAATTTTTATCTATTGAATTCAGATAGTTAACATATCCGAGTTTCAAAACTGTTACATTTTGTGAATATTATCTGACCTGTTGTGAATAAAATTCTGAGCATATTGGCCTCGTTTTTATCACTCGAGGAGTTCTTCGTATTCTCAAAACAATTAAATCCGAATCTCATCTCATTGAAAAAAGTCTGGTTCGGGCTCTAAATTCAAAATCTGGCAAGCTAAAGGCAATTTGTTTTTATCTCCAAATTAAAAAGCCTCGCAGCGTTCAATCTGCAAGGCTTTAAAATTACTTTGATTTGAATGAATTAAGTAAGGTTTGAACCCAAATTCAACTCAATTTGCCTGACGACGTAAAAACGCCGGAATATCTAGTTGCTCATCCTCTTGCCCGATAGCGGCAGATGGATTTATTCGGCCCTTATCATCCATTGAATGGCGCTTCGGCGCATATGGATTATCATCTACCCGCGGTTCCGTTGATGACGGACGGGGGAGCGGGCCGGATTGCAGCATTGAATCAACTGGGGGTGTCTGTCTGTTTTCAGAAGCCGGGGAATGGATTGCTTCATCTTCCTCGCGGCCAGCAAAACTATTCTTAAGCTTGTTGAGCAAGCCCATTGGCCCATGCGGCTGAACTGGGAGAGCGTTGGATTCTTGGACTGCTTGTTGCGGCGCAGGCGCTTGTGTAGGCGCTGCACGTGGTGCTGGTGTCATGACTGATCCAGGCTGATTAGAGCGCAGGCTGGCTTGCTCAAAAACCGGGATTTCAGCAGCCGCGGGTGCTGCTGGCTCTTCAGCGGCAGGAAGTACAAAATCATCGCTTTCTGCCAATAATTCAGTTTCCAAAGCAGAACGAAATTCTTCTTCAATTTCAGGGTCAGAGAACAACGCATTGGAGGGTTTGAAAGGTTCGATTTTGACGCCTTGCGATTCAATAGATGGCTTTGCTTCCGCAATTCTAGGCGGAATTTCAGCAGGAATAGATGCAGCCGTCGCGGATTTGCGTTCTGCAACCGGTGTCACCGTACGCAATGGCATTTCTGAAGGCGCTTTTGCCGCTTTGGTCGGCAAAGCCGTACTTCTGGATACCATTTCAACGCGATGGTCTTTTGTATCCTGCTGTTCCAATCTCTTTGCGGCATTATCAATACCGGTTGCAACAACTGATACGCGAATAATACCTTCAAGGTCTTCATCAAAGGTCGCACCAAGAATAATGTTAGCTTCCTGATCAACTTCTTCACGGATTCGCGTTGCAGCCTCGTCAACTTCAAAGAGTGTAAGATCACGTCCACCAGTAATGGAAATCAGCAAACCTCCAGCACCGCGCATGGAACTTTCATCCAAAAGAGGGTTAGAAATCGCTGCTTCTGCAGCCTGCATAGCCCGTCCTTCGCCGCTTGCTTCCCCGGTACCCATCATAGCTTTGCCCATTTCACGCATAACAGAGCGCACATCAGCAAAGTCCAGATTGATCAATCCTTCCTTGACCATCAAATCGGTGATGCAAGCCACACCAGAATAAAGCACCTGATCAGCCATCCCGAATGCATCGGCAAATGTGGTTTTATCATTTGCAATCCGAAACAGGTTTTGGTTTGGAATAACAATTAGGGAATCAACGTGCTTTTGTAGCGCTTCGATACCCGAATCAGCTGTTTTAAGTCGGCCTTGGCCTTCAAACTGAAATGGCTTGGTCACAACGCCAACAGTCAGAATTCCCATCTCGCGAGCAATCCGTGCCACTACTGGAGCCGCGCCAGTGCCAGTGCCACCACCCATACCAGCGGTCACAAATGCCATATGCGTTCCGTTCAGGTGATCCTGAATTTCGGTCATGCATTCTTCAGCGGCCGCTGCCCCAACTTCCGGATGCGACCCTGCTCCAAGACCCTCGGTTACATCTGCGCCAAGCTGAATGACCTTTTCAGCTGTCGACATGGTCAGCGCTTGCGCATCGGTATTTGCTACCACAAATTCTACACCCTGCAGACCACCATTGATCATGTTGTTGACCGCGTTTCCGCCGCCACCGCCTACACCAAAAACAGTAATTCTTGGTTTCAGCTCCGTGATATCGGGCTTTTGAAGATTAATAGTCATGTCCTCGTCTCCGTTTTTCGGGTGACGGTTGTTCCGCCCGAACCCAGTATAGTGACGTCTAAGTCACGAGCCGCTTTTGTGCGTGTTCCGTGAATTCATAGAACACAGTTATAAACTTTCTCTTAACCATGTCTTAAGACGTCCAAATGTTCCGGACGTACCGTTCATCAACATGGAATCGAAAGAGGATTGCTGGTCAAAGTTTTCCATCAGGGCTACCTGCGGATAGATCAAAAGCCCTACAGACGTTGAAAATGCAGGGCCTTTTGTAGCTTCTGGCATGCCAGATACACCCATTGGACGGCCCATTCGTACATTGCGAGAAAGGATCCGCCGGGCAACCTCACTCATGCCGTTCAGTTGACTTGCGCCCCCAGTCAGGATCAAACGCTTGCCAACAGCCTCGGAAAATCCCGACCGACCCAAGCGGTCGCGAATCAGTTCCAAAGTCTCTTCGACCCGAGGGCGAATAATGCGCGTAAGATGTTCGCGCGTTACCTGGACAGGAGAATCACGATCTTCATCAGCGATTGGTGGCACGGTAATGGTAGCGCGTGCATCAGATGCTCCTGACAGCGCCGAGCCGTGTTTAACTTTAATTGCTTCTGCATCATGAAGCCGGGTTGAAAGACCACGCGCTAAATCCATTGTCACGTGATGGCCACCAATGGCGATAGCATCGGAAAATACAAAGCGCCCGTCCATAAAAACTGACAATGTCGTTGTGCCGCCACCGATATCAATACAGGCGCAGCCCAGCTCCATTTCATCTTCTACCAAACAAGCAAGACCAGCAGCATAAGGCGTGGCAACAAATCCTTCCAGGCTCAAATGTGAACGGTTTACACATAACTCAATGTTGCGAAGTGGCGCTTCTTCCGCCGTCACGATGTGCATGTCCACACCAAGCCGCATACCGATCATCCCCAATGGATTGGAAACGCCATGCTCACCGTCAAGTGCATACCCAATTGGAATGGAGTGAAGCACCGAGCGCTCAGGTGCGAGGGCGTGCTGTGACCCGACCTTGAGAACTTGCGCAATATCGCGCTCAACCACGCTATGTCCATCCAAAGAAATATCAGCAGAAAATGCTTCACTAAAAAGTCTACCCGATGAAACGTTTACAATCAGGGATTCAACCGTAATCCCAGCCATTCGCTCAGCTGCTTCGACCGCATTTCTTATTGCTTTTTCAGCATCGTCAAGATTGACAATAACGCCAGATTTCATTCCACGAGACTGTTGATGGCCAATACCAAGAATTTCAATAGAGTGACTTCTTCCCAAGACCACTTCATTTTCTGAACGCGGTGAAAGGCGCGCAATCAAGCAGCAAATCTTGGACGTACCAATATCCAATACGCTGACAATGCTTGCCTTGTTCTTAGCCAGCGGCTTCATCCGTGGAACGATGTTATTTTCTCCAAACCAGCTCATGTGCGATGCCACGCCCGTTTCATGATTTGATTGAGGTTTTCCCGCCGCGCGTTAGCAATATCCGGTTGCATACGGATAACGAAACGATCTGCTAATCGCATATCAAGCTGTAATATGTCGCGGTCCAGCAATCCATTGCGTTGATTTATGTTTTGAAGTTCGGCAAGTGCTTTTTGCCAATCGTGCTCGGGAAGCATAACCTTCGGCCCATCGCGTAATACAATATCCCATCTGCGGTCAGCTATCCGCACAACCGCCTGCATGCGAGCCCGTATTTCTGGAAATTTTTCAATTAAAACAAGTATTTCAGCAGCCTTCTGGTTCGCGCCGTCGCCGACTACCTGCGGCAAACCTAAGTCTTCTTCTGACGCTTCACCCAGAACAACACCATCGCGGGCAATCAAATAAAACTTCCCGTGTGATTTCCAAAATGCAATCGGGCTGCGCTCTGTTACATTCACCAGTAACGTGTCCGGATAGACTTTTCGGACGCTGGCAGACTTGAGCCAAGGGTTTTGCAGCACACGATCCTTCGCAGCTACGCCATCAAACACAAACAAAGATGAATATTGCGGCGTTGCGACTAATTCGGCAATTTGTGCTTCGCTTATCTTTTGATTGCCTTTGACAACAACTTTCTCAACGCTAAAGCCAAGTTTTTGCGAAACTGAATCCGCAACATTAAACAATCCGGAAGCATTCGAAACGACGACACTCCCAACTACGAATACTACAGAGCAGACTGCCAGAGACCGACGTCCCCGGCTCATCTTTGAAAGGGATGATCGGATATGCCTAAAATCAACAACTGATCTCACAGTGTCAGCAAACTTCATAAAAGGTTTAAATTCCAAGTTTTTCATCATCGGTTGTAAGACGAGTCTTCCACCATCCAGCTCAGTAATTCTTCCCATGAATGGCCCGCGTGAGCTGCTTGCTCTGGCAAAAGAGAAGTAGGTGTCATGCCCGGCTGAGTGTTAATTTCCAGCCAAACAAGTTCACCTGTTCCCATCGGTCCGTCATCTAAACGGAAATCTGACCGAGTAACGCCGCGACACCCCATTATATCATGGGCTTTCAAAGACAGTTTCATAATGGATTGGTAAACATTTGGTTTAATTTTGGCTGGTAACACGTGTTTTGATCCACCCGGCATGTATTTTGCATCAAAATCATAGAACTTCTCACCGCCAGTTTGTATTTCGGTCACTCCAAGCGCCACATCTCCCATAATCGAGCAGGTTAATTCGCGACCTCCGACATACCTTTCAGCCATTAGATAGTCACCATAGGGCCAATCATCACGGTGCAGTTCTTGTGGTGGATGGGCTGCATCTTCGCGAACGATAATCACACCAAATGAAGAACCTTCCGCTACTGGCTTGATTACATAAGGTGGTTTTATTGGATGCTTGCGTGCGGCCTCCTCGCGGGTAACCCGAACTGATTCAGCAATTGGAATGCCTGCTGATTTTGCCATCTTCTTTGCTTTCAGCTTATCCATCGACAAAGCTGAAGCCAGCACCCCTGAATGCGTGTACGGGATATGCAAATATTCCAATACACCCTGGATCAATCCATCTTCTCCGTAAGGACCATGCAAGGCATTGAAGGCTACATCAGGATTAAGCTTTCTCAGGACCGAACTGATCTTTCGATCTACATCAACTTCAGTGACTTTATACCCGGCATTTCGTAACCCATCAGCGCAGGGTTTGCCGGAAGCCAGCGAAACCTCCCGCTCCGATGACCATCCTCCCATAAGGACAGCTACATGTTTATTTGCCATTGATCCTTCCAATCCTGATCAGACTTAGCGAATCACTTTTGATCTTCCCTTAAAAGCTTTAACGGTGCTGAAAGCCTTTTTGAATTGTTTTCACAGGATTTAGACTTACAAAAAGCTATTTTAGCTTCCAAAACAGATGAAAATCTGGCATTTTTTTAATGAGCTTTAAGGCGATGGCGTCGCCATAGGGAAGAACCCTTGCTCGAAACAATCCTGAACGCCGGGACTTTCAATCGGGAGATTGGAGTCCGCCTCCACTCCCATAATGAGTTGGAGGTCACAATGACTCAGCTAAACCCTATAAATGTTTCCGCAACTGCACCCGCGCGCCCAGATTTTTTCAGACTGGAAAACGGCAAAAAAGCATCGCTTCCCTTTTCCAAGGCAGAATTTGATCGAAGGCTCTTAAACCTTCGAAAAATCATGCACGACCAAAACCTGGAGGCTGCCCTTATTACTTCCATGCACGGGGTCGCCTATTATTCCGGGTTTTTATATTGTTCTTTTGGCAGGCCCTATGCGTGTGTGGTGACGCATGATGATGCAACTACAATTTCTGCCAATATTGACGGCGGTCAACCGTGGCGACGCTCATCTGATAACAATCTGATCTATACCGACTGGCGGCGTGACAATTACTGGCGAGCCGTCAAAGAAACGATTGGCAATGCCAAACGCATCGGCATTGAAGGCGATCACCTGACCTTAGACCAGTATCAAAAGCTCAATGATTTTCTTGAAGTAGAAGCCATCGACATTGCATCCGATACAATGATGCAGCGCATGGTAAAATCTGATGAGGAAATCAGACTAATCCGTGAAGGTGCGAGAATAGCTGATATCGGTGGCGAAGCTGTACGCAATGCAATTTGTATTGGGACAAGGGAAATCGATATTGCCATGGCCGGACGCGATGCCATGGAAACAGAAATTGCCCGGTCTCATCCTGACAGTGAGATCCGCGATAACTGGGTCTGGTTTCAATCTGGCATCAATACGGATGGTGCCCATAATCCGGTTACTACCCGGCGCTTGCAATCAGGCGACATTCTCAGCCTGAATGCATTCCCGATGATTTCTGGATATTACACCGCGCTTGAGCGAACTTTGTTTATCGGCGAACCAGATGCCGCTTCACTCGCGATCTGGGAAAAAAATGTAAAAGCCCATGAGCTTGGCCTTTCACTCATCCTTGAAGGAGCAACATGCGCTAGTATTTGCGAAGAAATCAATGCCCTGTTTACAGATTACGATCTGCTGCAATACCGCAGTTTTGGGTATGGACACTCCTTTGGCGTTCTCTCTCACTATTATGGCCGCGAAGCGGGCCTGGAATTGCGTGAAGATATCGATACACAATTGCGCCGCGGCATGGTGATTTCCATGGAGCCGATGCTTACACTGCCTGAAGGCGTAGCCGGTGCCGGAGGTTATCGCGAGCATGATATTGTGGTGCTAGGCGAGAAAGGGCCGGAGAATATCACCGGTTTTCCATACGGCCCGGATCATAATATTATCGCGGCCTAGGTTACGGACTTCTTCGTTCAAACAAATGGAGGGAGCCAATCGCTCTCTCCGTCCTACCTTTACACTTTACGACCGATCCGTTTGATTTCCCAACTAAGTTCAATGCCGGAGGTTTTTAAAACCTTCTCGCGGACTGTTTCGCCCAAAGCCTCCAAATCGGCAGCGCTGGCGTTGCCTATGTTGATCATGAAATTGCAATGCATTTCACTCATCTGGGCGCCGCCAATACGAAAACCACGCATGCCCGCTTCATCAACCAGTTTCCAGGCGCTGTACCCGTCTGGGTTCTTAAAGGTTGAGCCGCCGGTTTTTTCTTTTACCGGCTGCACTGTCTCGCGGTGATGTTGAACCGCATCCATCTGCTGCTGTATTTCCGTGCGATCCATGGAAATTCCCTCAAAGAGAGCTTTCGTAAATACCAAATCTGCGGGCACAGATGAATGTCGATAGGAGTATCCCATTTCTTCGTGGCTAATTTCATGCAGTTCACCTTTGCGATCAATTGCATGAACCGTAACGACACGCTGGGTTGTTTCCGTTCCATTTGCACCGGCATTCATTCGTAACGCACCGCCAATGCCTCCAGGAATTCCATGGTAGAAGGCAAAACCACCGATCCCCGCTTCAAGAGCCTTAGCAGCAAACCGTTTGTCTGGCACTGCAGCACCGGCAAGCAGCTGCAAATCCGAAATTTGTTCAACTGCGCCAAAGCCTTTCGCCGACAATCGAATAACCACGCCTTCAATGCCGCCATCGCGCACCAACAAATTTGAGCCAACACCAACGACCATGACCGGGATTTCTTCCGGCAAGCGCGACAAAAACAGTTGTAGGTCTTCTTGGTCTGCTGGTTGAAACAACATATCGGCCAGACCGCCAACCCGAAACCAGGTGTATTTTGACATCGGTTCATCCGGCAACATGCGACCGCGCACACCATCGAGTTTATTACCTAGTCTTGTTACAAGATTTCCGCCACTCATATCAGTTTTTCAGCGCTGCCAATTCATCCGGCAATGCATGCGCCCATTGGGTCACATCACCGGCACCTAAGAATATTACATAATCACCAGGCTTTGCAATTTCAGCAACCGATTTTGCAATCGTCTGTGGCCCCTCAATTGCAATTGCATTGCGATGCCCTCCCGAACGCAGACCCGCCGCAAGAGTGTCAGAATTTATTCCAGGTATTGCCTTTTCGCCAGCGGGATAAACCGGAGCTACCAATACAGTGTCTGCCTCGTTGAAGCATGCACAAAAATCATCGAATAAGCTTTCAAGTCGCGTGTAGCGATGGGGTTGTTTGATGGCAATTACTCTACCGGAAGAAGCTTGCCGTGCCGCAGAAAGCACAGCTTTAATTTCAACCGGGTGATGGGCATAATCGTCAAATACCTCAACACCATTCCAGCTACCGGTATGGGTAAAGCGCCGACGAACTCCGCCAAAACTGGCAAGGCCTTTTCTGATGGCTTCCGGCGCAACATCCAGTTCAAGCGCAATCGCGATAGCAGCGGTGGCATTTGAAACATTATGCAAACCTGGCATTGGAAGTACCAAATCCTTAATCTGCTCAACCTCGCCGGTTTTGCGGTTTAATCGCTCTACCTCAAAAAGCGTTGCTGCACCGCTTGTAGTCACATCTTTAAAACGAACCTGCGCTTGCGGGTTTTCACCATAAGTCACCACACGCCGGTCGGTGATTCTCGATACCTGAGATTGAACTTCCGGATGATCCAGACACATAACGCCAAATCCATAAAAAGGAACATTTTCGACAAATTGCGTGAATGCCTTTTTAACGGCTTCATAGTCTCCATAATGATCAAGATGCTCAGGATCGATATTCGTGACAACGGCAATATCTGCGGGAAGACGCAGAAACGTCCCATCAGATTCGTCCGCTTCAACAACCATCCACTCACCATCACCCATACGCGCGTTCGTGCCATACTCATTAATGATGCCTCCATTAATTACCGTTGGGTCCAGACCGCCTGCGACCAGAAGCGTGCCGACCATGGAAGTGGTAGTTGTTTTGCCATGCGTGCCACCAATGGCAATTGATTTGCGAAACCGCATTAGTTCAGCAAGCATTTCTGCCCTGCGCACCATCGGAAGGTTTCGCGCACGTGCCTCAACCCGCTCCGGGTTATCAGCTTTTATCGCACTGGAGGCCACAACGACTTCCGCATCTCCGAGATTTTCTGCACGATGACCAATGTGAACCGTAATGCCCTTCTCGCGAAGCCGCTTAACATTAGCACTGTCATTCTGGTCGGAACCCTGCACATCATATCCAAGATTGTGGAGCACTTCGGCAATGCCACTCATGCCAATGCCGCCGATGCCGACGAAGTGTACCAAACCGATTTTTTCAGGCATTTTCATAAGGATATTTCCAGACAGCTCTGCAGTTCAAATTCTTGGGTTCAGCTTGCCAATTCTTCTAACATGTCAGCAAGAATTGACGCAGCGTTTGGTTTGCCAGTCTTTTTGGCGTTTTTGGCCATGAGTGCAAGCTTTTTCGGATTATCCATCGCGTTTGCAATTGTTTCGGCCAAATACTGTGGGGTAAGCGAGGCTTGCTGGCATACAATCGCACCACCACTTTGCGCCATGGCTTTTGCATTGTTGGCCTGGTCATGATCCAGAGCATAGGGGTATGGAACCAAAAGTGCCGGTTTTCCTATCACTGCCAATTCGCTGACGGTTGAGGCACCTGCCCTGGAAATAACGTAATGCGCTTTTGCCAATTGACCTGCCATGTCATCAAAAAAACTGTCTACGACTGCCTCAACCTGCATTTCCTTGTACGCTTCAATGAGTTTGCTTTTGTCTTCAGGCCGGGCCTGTTGAACCAACCGCAGATTAGTCCGTTGTTGTTCTGACAACAGGGCAATCGACTGAGGAACAAAATCACTGAAAAAACGTGCGCCCTGACTGCCACCAAATACCAATAGTTGAAACGGGTCTTTTGGTGAGCGCTCCAAATCTGGCTGTTTTGCAACCGCAAGGATTGCCGGGCGAACCGGATTTCCGGTAAGGTGAACTGGAATTGTATCCACCGCGTTCGTATCGCCAAATCCGATCGCAACTTTGGAGACCTTGGGGCCAAGAAACCGGTTCGCACGGCCCAATACCGCATTGGCTTCATGTACCAGGGTCGGTACACCTAAGTGTGTTGCAGCAAGTAAGGGCGGTACAGTTGGATAGCCACCAAAACCGGCCACTACCGAGGGCTTGATTTTTCTGATTAGATTACGCGCCTGCAAATAACCACTGGCCAGATGAATGGCAGCCTTTGCAAGCACAATCGGATTTTTTGAGGAAACGGTAGCAGAACGGATCGGATGAATTTCTTCTGCGGGAAATTGTCCAGCAAATCGCTCCACCCGCTCGTCGGCTGCCAGATGAACCCCAAACCCTCGGGCCGTCAATTCATGAGCAACCGCTTGTGCAGGAAACAAATGCCCGCCGGTTCCGCCGGCGCAAAGCAGGATCGTCGGTTTTTTCACTTATGATTTCCTATTCTGCCGGATGGGTTCGATGAAAGCCGAAACCAACAGAAGTCACTTTTCTGCTTTCTGCCCGCGTGCGCGTCAAAGCCAGAAGGAACCCCATTCCAATCGCCATCGCGAGCATCGAAGACCCTCCATAGGAGATAAATGGCAATGTCATCCCCTTTGCTGGGAGAAGCTTCAGGTTCACCCCAATATTGATCAGCGACTGAAACCCAAATAGCAAAATCAATCCGGCGGAGGCCATGCGAACATAATCGTTGCGCTCATCCATCGACTTTCGCAAGCCGCGCAACACTATAAACGCATAGAGCCCAACAAGCAGGATACAGGCAATAATTCCGAACTCCTCGGCTGCTACAGCAAAAGAAAAATCGGTGTGAGAATCTGGCAATATGTTCTTTATCGTTCCCTCACCTGGCCCCTGGCCTAGCCATCCACCATTGCGTATGGCTTCAATACCAGTGTCCACCTGAAAATTATCACCCTCGCCGGAAACGAAGCGATTTATACGCCCAGCAACATGAGGAAAGATTGTATAGGCAAAACCCATGCCCACGAACCCTATAGCACCAAAAGCAGCAATCCATATCCAGGACATGCCAGCCATGAAAAACAGGACACCCCAAACTGCAGCGATAAGCAACGTCTGGCCGAAATCTGGTTGCGCAACCAAAAGTGCAGCAACAATGCCGAATAGAATTATCGAAAACAAATTGCCTGGCACATCAGGACGACGAACATTTTCAGCAAATAGCCAGGCTGTAATGATTACAAATGCAGGTTTTACAAATTCTGAAGGCTGTAGTGTGAAGCCAGCCAGGTAGAGCCATCGCCTTGAACCTTTGACTTCCGCACCTGCAAACAAAGTCGCCAACAGCAAAACAATGGAAACGCAAAAAAGGACAAGCGCAAACCGGCGCACCTGCGAAGGATTGAGCATCGAAAAACCAATCATAAGAATGATTGTCGGTACAAAGAAAAACGCATGGCGTTTGACGAAGTGGTATTCATCAATGCCAATGCGCTCAGCAACTGGAGGGCTGGCTGCAAATGACATCAAAAACCCGCACAGGATTAAAAACAGCAATGAGAACAAGAGTGGTTTATCGATTGTACGCCACCACTCTGCAAGCAGGCTCGTATCAGCTCTACTTACTCTCATGCTTGTTCTCCAAATGGTTTAAACCCAGACACTTTGTGAACGGCCTCCCGAAAGGCTTCTCCACGCAACTCAAAATTTGCAAACTGGTCGAAGCTGGCGCAGGCCGGAGAAAGCAGAATGGTTGCTGATTGATTGGCAAGCGTTGCATCCTTTACTGCCCGCTCTACGGCTAAATCCAAAGTACCTGCAATTTCAAACATGGTATTTCCACCAAGGGTTGAGGCAAATTCCGGTGCAGCTTCTCCGATCAGGTATGCGCTTACAATTCGGTCAAAAAGAGGTCTCAGACTTTCAATCCCTCCATCTTTTGCAAGCCCCCCCGCAATCCAGTAGATTCGGTCAAAGCTTGCAAGAGCCATCGCAGCTGCATCTGCATTCGTGGCCTTAGAATCATTAACAAATCGTATATTACTCGCATCTCCGAGAATTTCCATACGATGGGCAAGCCCGGGAAAGGTAGCCAAACCGCGCTCAATTGCGTCTGCTGGAATACGAAGCCGTTTACAAACCGCATAAGCCGCGGCTGCATTTTGTGCATTGTGCATTCCCTGCAAGGTCGGAATCGTTGCAAGATTAATCAACGTGCCGCTCTGTTTACTAATCAGATATCCGCCATCCAAAAAGAAATCTGCACCAAGCTGATTCTGATTTGAAATTGTAACCGGATTACTTTTCCTCTTGCTCATCGCAGCAGCAATCGGACGAGTGTGCGGATCATCTATACCAATTATTGCGGTTTCAGATTGATAAACCAGTCGGGATTTTACTTCCCCATAGTGTTCCATTGTTCCATGACGATCAAGATGATCCGGTGCAAGGTTCAGCAAAATGCCAATAGAAGCATCAAGGTTGGGCGCCAGATCAATCTGATAAGATGAACATTCAACTACATAATGGTGATTTACGTTAAACGGATCGAGCGATAAAACTGCTCGACCGATATTGCCACCCATTTGTACATTGCAACCACTATGCGATAACACATGAGAAACTAGGGCAGTCGTTGTTGATTTTCCATTGGTTCCAGTTATCGCGATAAACGGACTGTCCGGACACACATTACTTCGCTCTTCGGCAAACAACGAAACGTCACCGATAATCGGCAGATCACTGGCTTTCGCCATCTCAACTGTCCAATGCGGCTTTGGATGGGTCAGGGGTACGCCGGGAGATAAAACCAGCGCATCAAATTTTGAGAAATCCGAATTACGCAGATCCATTGTTCGGATGGATTTGGCCTTTGCTTTCTCAACACTTGCTGGATTGTCATCATAGGCAACAACATTTACGCCGCCGGCAACCAATGCCTCCGCGGTCACTATGCCAGATCCCCCTAGCCCAAAAAGAGCTAGATGCTGATCTTTTCTGCATGTGATCGGAATCATGTGCTTTAATTCTCAATCAACGTAATTTGAGTGTTGCAAGACCGATAAGTGCCAGCATCACCGAAATGATCCAGAACCGAATAACCACCTGACTTTCTGTCCATCCCTTTTTCTCAAAATGGTGATGGATCGGCGCCATTCGAAAGACGCGTTTGCCAGTAAGTTTGAAGGATGCAACCTGAATGATTACCGATAACGCCTCCATGACAAACAAGCCGCCAATGATGACCAGTACAATCTCATGTTTGGTAGCAACTGCCACGGCACCGATCATTCCACCCATCGCAAGAGAACCCGTATCTCCCATAAAGATCGCTGCAGGCGGGGCATTAAACCACAAGAAACCAAGTCCGGCACCAATGATGGCACCGCAAAGAACTGCGACTTCACCGGTACCTTCGACAAAATGAATTTGTAGGTAATTTGAAAATATCGCATGCCCTGAGAGATAGGCAATCACGCCAAATGAGGCGGCCGCAATCATCACCGGTACAATGGCAAGACCGTCCAGGCCATCGGTCAGGTTAACCGCATTGCCTGCAGCTACGATTACAAATGCACCAAACGGAATAAAGAACCATCCAAGATTCAATAGAATGTCTTTGAAAAACGGAAACGTAAGAGAACTTGAAAAAGGTTCCTCACCAGCTTTCATAAACGCAACGCAGGCAATAAATGCAATTGCAAATTCCAGTACCAGCCGAACCTTGCCGGAAAACCCCTTATCGCTTTGTTTTGTGACTTTCAGATAATCATCATAAAATCCGATCGCACCAAAACCCATCGTTACCATAATAACAACCCAGACATATACGCTAGTCAGATTGCCCCATAACAGGGATGAAACCAGTACTCCGGTAAGGATCATCAGCCCGCCCATTGTGGGTGTACCTGCTTTTGCAAAATGGCTTTCCGGTCCGTCAGCTCGAATCGGTTGACCTTTACCCTGTCGCACCCGAAGCGATGCTATAATTTTTGGTCCAAACAAAAACACGATTAGCGCCGATGTGATAAGCGCTGCACCTGTTCGAAACGTGATGTATCGAAACAGATTGAAAACAGAAATATCTGACGACAGTTCCTGTCCAATATAGAATAGCATTCGATTCCCCTTTGCCCGTGATGCTACTCGAGTAATGCCTGAACTACGCCAGCAAATCCAATACTCTTTGAGGCTTTAAGCATTAGTACATCGCCTGGCTTCATCGTTGCCTTTAGCCGCTCAGGCAATACAGTAGCGTCTTTGAAGTAGCCACCCAGTTTTTCTTTTGGCAAGATATTTGCCAGGTTTTCCATTTCCGCACCAACCAGAAATACAAGATCAGCCTTGGAGGCGGAAATCGGCTTTGCCAAAGCTTCGTGGTATTTCCTTGCGTGTTTTCCAAGTTCAAGCATATCCCCCAAAACAGCAATGCGGCGCTTGGTCTGGATACCTTCATATTCACCCAACACACTCAACGCTGCCGCCATTGAAGTTGGATTGGCGTTATAGCTTTCGTCGATAATCGTAATACCCATCGCACCGGAACCACCAATACTGTAACGCGTGCCGCGTCCATCAGCCGGCTCAATGCGTGCCATGGCATCTGCCGATTTTTCAAGCTCTGCACCCATTAATACAGCAGCTCCCAAAACACCGACACTGTTGAGCGCCATATGTTCACCTGGAACTGAAATCTGATATTCATTATCCTTGCCACGCGCCCTGACAGAAAGGCTGGAGCCATCGGGTCCGCTTTTTATATCCCGGAGCCAGAAATCTGAGCCGCGCTTTTGACCATAAGACATCAGGTGCTCAATATTTGCTTCTTTGGCAAGATCCCGCAACAACGTATAACGGCGATCATCATGGTTGATTAGCCCATAGCCTCCCGGCACCACGCCTGAATATATCTCAGCCTTTGCTTTGGCTATTTCTTCAATCGAGTCGAAGGCACCGATATGGGCCGGCGCAATTGCGGTAATCATCGCAATATGAGGCCTGACCATTTTAACCAAAGGCGTAATTTCACCTGGATGGTTCATGCCAATTTCAAAAATACCAAATCTGGCATCTTCGGGAAGACGGGCAAGTGTGAGCGGCACGCCCCAATGATTGTTAAATGAAGCATCAGAAGCATGCACTTTTCCACTTCCCGACAATACCGTGCGTAACATTTCTTTAGTTGTGGTTTTTCCAACGCTTCCGGTTATCGCAATGATCTGGGCTTTTGAGCGCATGCGAGCCACCTCACCCAGGCGGGTCATCGCAGATAAAACATCACGCACCACAATTAAAGGAAGTTTCAAATGTCCAAGTGATACAAGTCTTTTTTCATCAACGACCGCGACCGCAGCGCCAGCACGCATGGCACCAGGAATGAAATCATGACCGTCAAACTGATCCCCTTTAATGGCAAAAAATGCTTCACCTTTAATGAGCGTTCGCGTGTCGATTGAAATCCCGGTAATTCCTTCGGGCATATCACCCACTGGCCGTCCATCGAGCGCAGAAAGAAGCGTATCTCCATCCCAAAGGTAATTCATGCTACCTCCAAGTTAAGCGCATCGGAAAGAACAGCATGGTCAGAGAATGGAAGAACTTTAGTTCCAACAATCTGGCCTTCCTCATGCCCCTTGCCGGCAACGACGAGACAATCACCTGCCTTGAGCATAGCGCAAGCCTGTTCAATCGCTTTGGCTCTATCAGGAATTTCAGTCGCGTTTTTGGCTGCAACAAGAATTTCCGAACGGATATCTGACGGATTCTCGGTTCGCGGATTATCATCCGTTACGATGACAACATCTGCTAAACGCTCTGCAATTTCACCCATTATTGGACGCTTGCCTGGATCACGGTCTCCACCACAACCAAACACAACAAACAACCTTCCGGATGTAAACGGACGCAGAGAGGTCAGAACATTTTCCAATGCTTCAGGCTTGTGCGCGTAATCCACATAGGTAGGTGCACCATCCTTTGTTCGGCCAACCAGTTCCAGCCTACCAGATGCACCTTTGAGGTTTTCCAAGGCTTTGAATACAGTTTCAGGATCACTGCCTGTTGCAAGTGCCATTCCTGCTGCAACCAATGCATTGGCGATCTGAAAATCACCCGCCAACGGAAATTCAATCCGATAGTGCTTACCGCCATGTTCCAGATCAACAATTTGTTGAAACTGACGATGTTCCACTTTCTTTAATGCAATGTAATCGCCCGCACGCCCAACGCTGCAAACCTTTCGACCGGCTGAATGAGCCACATTTATCGCCTGCTGAGAAAACGCATCATCAGCAAAAACGACTGCCGGTTTTCCCGCTGGCAATACGCTGTTAAACAACAGAAGTTTTGCTTCAAGATATTCATCAATCGTTGCGTGATAGTCGAGATGATCACGACCAAGATTTGTAAATCCGGCCACACTTAACCGGACACCATCGAGCCTGCGTTGATCAAGCCCGTGAGACGAGGCCTCCATCGCTGCATGCGTGACACCCTCACCGGCTAGCGCATTTAATAGTTTATGCAGGGAAATCGGGTCTGGGGTCGTCAAATTTCCGTAGTCACTGCGACCGGGAGCAACCACACCGGTAGTTCCAAGACTTGCAGCAGCCAAATTCTCTGCTTCCCATATCTGGCGCAGAAAAGTAGCGACTGAGGTTTTACCGGCGGTTCCGGTAACTGCGGCAACAATCTTCGGCTGATCGCAATAGAATGCTTCTGCTGCTTTCGCCAAAATATATCTGGGGTCTGGGACTTTCAATACTGGAATTGCAACATCTTCCAGTTCGGCACCTTGGCTTACAATTGCAGCTACAGCGCCTTTTTTCCAAGCATCACCAACAAATTTTGATCCATCAACATTAGTGCCTGGCAATCCAAAAAATAAGGTGCCCGGCAAGACTTCAGAAGAGCTTGCTGCAATATCGGAAAACTCTACTGCCTGCGCATCCTGTGGAAAAAATTCGAAAAGCCCCGCAAGTATATTCAGCTTCATAAGTTTTATTCCAGTGCGAATCAAAACGCCAATAGACGGGATATTAGTTTCAGTTGGAAACTAGCAAGGGACCTACCTTGTAGTCAAAATCTGGTCGAACACCTAAAACCGGCGCGGCTCGTCGGATTATATTGCCAACAACCGGGGCTGCATTAAGACCGGCAGTTGCACTCTTTAGACCTTTCTCCGGTTTTGGCTCATCGATAAACACGAGCACTACATATTTAGGGTCATCAATCGGAAATGCGGCCAGAAATGCATTGAAACGTTTCTCCGAAGAATAGCGGCCGTTGACGACTTTTTCCGCCGTCCCAGTTTTGCCACCTACCCTAAAACCCGGAACTTCGGCACGTCTACCAGAACCCTTTTCCACATTAAGACGCATCAGATTACGCATTTGCTTGCTGGTACTAGAAGAAATAACCTGCTGGGCCGATTGTTTGGCTTGTGCTTCACTGCGCGGAAACAAGGTTGGTGCGATCAGTTTTCCACCGTTCATCAAAGCCGCGCCAGCAACAGCTGTTTGAAGCGGTGTCGTTTGCGCTCCATGGCCATAGGAAATAGTCACCGAATTGATCTTACGCCATTTATCTGGCTCAACCGGCTTTGCAACTTCGGGTAGTTCAAACGCTACTTTACTCAAAAGGCCAATCCGGTGGAGAAATTCACGGTGCCCTTTTGTTCCAACTACATCTGCCATTTTCGCAGTACCAATATTGGACGAATAGATAAAAACTTCCGGAACGCTCAATACGCGTTTCTTGGCATGAAAGTCATTGATAGTATGGCCTGCAATACGCAGCGGCTTGGTTGCATCAAAACGCGATTTCATTGATACTTGGCCGCTATCAAGCGCCATGGCAGTTGTGAACGTTTTAAAGGTCGATCCCATTTCGAATAAACCCGCACTGACACGGTTTAGCCGATCTTTCTTCAAAGCATCTACCGGATAATTTGGATCATAATCCGGTAAGGAGGCCATTGCGACCACTTCGCCGGTATTCACTTCCAGCATAACCGCACCAGCAGCAATGGCATTATAGCGTTGCATTGCTTTTGCCAATTCATCACGGACAAAGTGCTGAACCCGTAAATCAATCGAAAGATAGACCGGTTTCATTTCCTTATCGGATGCAAGGCCTAAACTGCGAAGTTCCTTCAGGCTACGATCATCAATGTATTTTTCAAGGCCGGCAATTCCAACATTATCGATATTCACATGCCCTACGATATGGGAGGCGGTTTCGCCTTTTGGGTAAAACCGTCTGGTTTCGGTTCTAAATCCGATGCCAGGCAAGCCGAGCGCCAGAATTTTGTTCTCAGTGGCAGGCGTAAGCTCGCGTTTTAACCAGACAAATCCTGCCTTGCTCGTCAAACGTTTGTAAACAGCCTTCACATCCAAATCAGGAAGTACGGTTACAAGCTTTTCAACCGCTTCGTCGGCATCAACGATCCGTTTTGGCTCGGCATATAACGAGGAAGTCACAATATCAGTTGCAAGGGTTTCTCCGTTGCGATCACGAATATCAGGCCGGGTCGCAGAAATAGAAATATCGTTGATTGCAAGTCGGGTAAGGGTTTCTTCACCAGCAAAACCAAGTACGACCAATCGGCCAACGATGATCACATATGCAAGACTGACCAGAACCATTGCAGTGCCCATTCGAGCCCGTGCCTGACTAATAGTCTGCTTTCCAGATCCTTCAAATTTTATTCGAGAAGTTTCCGATCGTTTCTGGAGGAATTGGGTCACTGTTCCTCCTGTGAAACAGACGCAGGGATACTTCCCGTTTCTATCGATTTATCGGCCTGATTTTCCGCCTCTCGGGTTTCCGAAGGTGGCTGAATTTTTTCTAAGCGGAAGTTCGGCAATTCCTGTTCGTTTGCAAGCTGTGAAGCTTCCAGATCTTGCAAATTCAATTCATCTGCATAACGCTCTGCAAGCTCCTGGAGCCTTGCTGGATTGGTCAGCAGGCTCCAATCTGATTTCAGCAAATCAATTTCGACTTTTTCTGCTGCAATCTGCCGTTCAAGTTCCGCAACTCTATCAAGCGCGTTTTGAGAATCGTACTTTACCTTGAAGGTCCAGGCTACAACGACAATTAAGCCAAGGAGTAAAAGCACATCAATACTACGCAACATTGGTGCAAATCGCATGATTTTATTCTCCTCGTGACGAAAAAGCCGATAGGCTTACCAGATTGGGCAACCCAAAGATCGACATGTCAGATTTCATTGGTTCATGGCCTGTCCGCTGGCCGCAACGAAGCTTTGCTGACCTTGATCGCGGGTTGCGTTGGGTCTCCGCTAATCTTGGCTTGATCAGATGCTTGGGGCCAAGTTCGAAACTTGCCTGCCTTTCCTTAACGATTGGTAAATGCCGTGATCCTTGTTGACCTCCAACACGGTCCTTAAAGAAAAGTTTGACCAGCCGATCCTCAAGTGAATGAAATGTGACAACGGCAAGTTGACCACCGGATTTCAACGCTCTCTCCGCCGCGAAAAGCGCTTGAGCCAGTTGTTCCAGTTCCTGATTTACAAATATCCGCAAAGCTTGAAACGTTCGCGTTGCTGGATGGATTTTATCCTGAAACCTTCTTGGTGAAACACTTGCAACGATAGAGGCAAGTTGCCCGGTTCCATCAATGTAGTTTTTCTGGCGCTCCCGCACGATCGCACGGGAAATAGAAGATGCCTTTTTCTCATCACCCAATATACCAATAATGCGCGTCAGGTCTTTCTGGTCGACATGGTTGACCACATCGCGCGCGCTGATACCCGACTGCGCCATACGCATGTCCAATGGGCCATCATTGCGAAAAGAAAAGCCACGAGCGACCTCATCCAACTGCATTGATGAAACACCGATATCTAAAACAACACCGTCAACAGCATTAAATCCAAGATCAGTTGATATCTTATCCAGTTGAGAAAACTCGCCCTGAACGAGCATTAGTTTTTCTTTGAAGCGATCCTGCAACTGCGCCCCGCCACGAATCGCTGATGGATCACGATCAATCGCGATAACCCGTGCACCGGTTTCGAGAATTGCTGAGGAATAACCGCCCGCACCAAAAGTACCGTCAACAATCAGCTTTTCCGCATCGGGCGCCAAACAGGCAAGAACCTCATTGAGCATTACTGGCACATGCCGGATGGGTCCACCAACAACACCGTCTATGGGATTGTCATCCTTCATGCCGAATGCCCTTCTTGCCTGTTTGGGCCGTCTCGTCGGGAAAACTTGCGCATTTCTGCCACATGCTTTCGAACATCTTCCCGATAAGCCTGTAATTGTTCAGGCTCCCAAAGCTGAAAAAAATGACCCCTTCCAACGAAAGCCACCTGATCTGAAATTCCCGTATGCTCGCGGATTATATCTGGCAGCGAGATACGTCCCTCGCCATCTATTTTTAATTCGCTGGAGTCTCCATGCAGCACGAATGAATAATGTTCGTACTCCGCAGAAAACGGGTCCAATTCTTCAATGTATTGTTCACCGCGTTCAATGAGCTCGATTCCGCCTGCATCGACGGCTGGCTGATCAACGCCCAGTAGCGTGTAAAGTTTGGAGTTTGCTCCGATTACAGGTCGAAAGGAAGCGGGTATGGAAACCCTACCCTTCTTGTCGACCTTATTGATCGTGTTCGACAGGAACCGATCCAAAACAAACCTCCCAATTTCCCTAGCAGCTATCAAAGCAAATAGCGGCACCCAACGAGCATTCCGAATACATAATGGGATAACATGGGAATATTTGGGAAACAATGGGATTATTGAGCAACTTCTCATTGTTTTTTGATTGCGCTCTCCCTGTGGACAAAACGGAAATCAATTGCAGCTGAGGATAGCTGCGTTTCATCAATCGCCTATTGGACAGATTGACTCATGTAAACTTGGTTAAAGGTGTCAGCCGGCCGATAAGCCGGGTTCTGTACATGCGTTGAATCTCAACGATGTTGTGACCATTCATCTGGGATGACGGTTACCCGCCACCTCATGCAACCCACCCGAACGATAAGTTTGGAAACAAACCTGAGATTTTCACCTCACATCGTTCCTATTCGGTCTTGCTCCCGATGGGGTTTACCCTGCCAAAACCATTACTGGCTTTGCGGTGGGCTCTTACCCCACCCTTTCACCCTTACCCCGCCAGTGTTTCAGTCTAGTTTTGAATTTCAAGACTGAAAAACAAGCGGGGCGGTATACTTTCTGTGGCACTTTCCCTTGAGTTGCCCGAAGGCTTCCCAGCCGGATGTTATCCGGCATCGTGTTTCCATGGAGCCCGGACTTTCCTCCACTACAACCTTTCGTACTTGTAGCAGCGGTCACCTGGCCGACTGACCCTTAAGACATAGAATTTGAATACAAAAAGCGCAAGAAGTGTGTATTTTCCGGATCAGAAAACTTTAATCGCCACCAAGGTTTACGTTAAGATACCATAAGCGTACAATATTGTTGTTAAATATCCATTCTGGAGGGAATCATGGATCCAACAGCTATTATAATCATGCTTGCAATTGGCGCAGTAGCAGGCTGGCTCGCCGGTCAAATCATTTCTGGCGGCGGCTTCGGCCTGATAGGCAATATTATTGTTGGTATTATCGGCGCAGTTATCGCCGGATTCTTATTGCCGGGTGTTCTACCAATTGGCGGAATTGTCGGTTCAATTATCAGCGCTACTATTGGTGCGGTAATTCTGTTGTTTGTCCTGCGACTGATAAAACGTTAGCAAGCGAGCGAAGAATTATGAAGGTGCAAGTACTAACGGCTATCATTAATAGGCCCTTAACAATACTGTCGGAAAATAGCCGCAAATAGTTTATACTAGCAAAGTATGGTCATGCGGATTTCGAGAAGAAAGTTTAGTCAGTTTGCCATTTCAGGTGCAGCAGCCCTTACGTTTGGCCTGCAAGAACCGGCATATTCTTCTACCAAGAAGGGGTTCGACTTTGGGCCAAACCGACTCGACTGGTATCCGGCACGCACAAACGACTCAAAGGCACCCGTTATAATTTATGTGCATGGCGGTGCTTGGGCGTTGGGAAATCGCGGCCAGGTTGGTTCCAAACCGCGGTATTTCACGCGTAGAGGATATCACTTCGTTTCTGTAAGCTATACCTTGTTTCCTGCTGCTAATGTTGAAACCCAGGCTTTGCAGATTGCAACCGCAATCAATTGGGTACATGCCAACGCCACGCGTTTGAACGCCGACCCCAATCGCATCGCGTTGATGGGTCATTCGGCAGGCTGCCACCTATCCTCCCTTGCCACGCTAACCGGTGGTGCTCCACCAGTTAAGGCAATAGTATGCAACGATACACGAGCATATGATTTAAAATACCTGGCAAGCATAAGCGGTGGGCGTCTTCCGCTTTTATATGCAAGCCCATTTAGGCGGCGCAAAATGTGGCCGGCCTGGTCTCCAATTTCCTACACAGGATTACAAAAACAACCACCAGTGCTTGTTGCCTGGTCCAATGGTCGAAACCGAGACAAAATCTCGAAACGGTTTGCAGATGCACTTGAGTTTGATGGGGTTGAGGTTCATCGCTATGATGGCAGTAACCAATACAATCATGTTACGATTGACCGTGCCATGGGGTCTGAAAATGGACGCCTAACCCAGTCTGTGGATCGGTTTTTTGAAAACGTTCTTAGCCGATCCGCCTAACAATCCTGGTACTTATATCAAAGCGCTTTAATCAGCTGTTCCAGCGTTTCAACGGTATTGCTGTCCGCTATCCCGTCTATCCGTGATTGTCGGAAATGACGCTGAAATGCAACCGTAGAAAAATGCGTTTTACGATCATAATCACCCGTAATTGCCTGCTCATACCCATAAAGGGAAAGCATGGCCTGATAGGCCGCTACAGTTTCACTGTTATCACCAATTTGCATTGAAACATTATAATCAGCTTCCTGTTCCGGCACCCAGTGGCCTATCCCGGACTTTTTCAGCCTGGCCCAGGGAAATTTTTCACCCGGGTCAGGTTTACGCATTGGTGCAACATCAGAGTGCGCCAAAACATTACGCTGCGGGATATCATGCCGTGATAAAATATCCTTACACAATTTAATCACTGCCGCGATCTGAGCTTCAGGAAAATCGGGATAATCAAGCTGATGCCCACGATTTACAATCTCAATCCCAATCGACTTTGAATTGATATCGGTTTCTCCCTGCCAGCTTGCTTGTCCTGCATGCCAGGCGCGCTTTTCTTCCGGTACCATTTGCAACATGCCACCGTGTTCAAACACCAAATAATGGCATGAAACTTTACTTTCTTCACTGCATAACCAGTTCACAGCTGCTTGCGGAGAGTGCATTCCAGTGTAATGTAACAATAGAGTATCGATCGTGATGCGTTTAGCCCGATCTCCAAAATTCACTGCCTCGCGAACATCGCATTTACACTCGGTGTCTTTCCGCATCACGCCAATCCCCGCTCCACTTTTATCAATTCCCAGGCCCGGTTTATCTTCGCAAGACGCTCATTTGAAATGGCGACAAACTCAGCAGGAACGCCGCGTGCAATCATACGATCAGGATGATTTTTAATCACTTGCTTACGATAATGCAATTTGAGAACTTCATTGTCCCAAGCAGGATCTGCATCCAAAACCTTATAGGCACCAATCTCCCCCGGCCCTAAGTGTCTGTTTTTTATTCTAGCATAATCCCTTCCGACAATTCCGAAAATTGTCGCAACTTCATCCATGAACGCTTTCTCGCTTTCATGAAACAATCCATCTGCATTCGCTATGTGAAACAAGCCGTCCATAACGTCTTCGAGAATCTGCGGTTCTTCTGGAAATAAATCACGGACTTTTTCTGCGTAGGCATGGAAACCGGCCACATCTTGTTTCGCCAGATTATAAAGCCGCGAAACATTGTTAAATTCACTTTTCGGTATCTTAAAAATTTCCTGAAATGCAGACACTTCTTCTTCTGTCACAACCCCATCGGCCTTCGCCATTTTTGCAGACAAGGCAATTATAGCTACAGAAAATCCAACATTTCGTCGACGTTGAGGATCACCTTCAAATACTGTCCGCACCGCCTCGACCACACTTGTGACCGCTTCAGTAGTAATATCGGAAAGAAACTCGCCTAATTGGCGCCAAACAGACATGATTCTTTCTTAAGTCAAAGCTGCAAAATAGCAAATGTTTCCTCTATTTTTTCCGCCGTAGTATCTGGATATTGCCTGTGTTACGCGTTTGAGAATGAAGCAGTCAAACCAGACTCCGAAACCTGTCATCAAAACGAATATTTTAGCCTACGCCCTGGGATTACTCGGTGTTCTGGCATTTGGTGCAACTTTGCCTGTCACAAGGATCGCCTTAACCGGATTCACACCGGAATTCGTTACCTTTGCCAGAGCAGTAATTGCCTGCAGCCTTGCAATACTTTTGCTAAGCTATCTCAGGAAGTCGCTGTTTCATCCCAACAATCTACAAATATTCGTTGCGGGCATTTTTCTGATTTTCACCTTTCCAGGTTTCATGGCAATTGCAATGCAAACAGTACCAGCATCGCAAGGCGGCGTAGTTCTAGGGTTTCTTCCTCTAACAACCGCTCTCATTGCCAGAATAATTGCCCAGGAAAAACCCTCAACCCTGTTTTGGATACTGAGTATTTTAGGATGCGTTATTGTGATTGGTTTCGTCTTAATAAAGGCTGCGCCAGGCGCTGACATACAAAATCTCAGCGGGTACCTTTGGCTGATTGCAGCCGGTCTAACGGCCTCAATCGGCTATGTAATCTTTGGGAAAATTTCGAGAACTACACCCGGTTGGGAAGTCATATGCAGGTCTCTGATTCTTAACCTGCCTCTGATCTTGGTTGGTTTCTTTTATTATTATGACAGTTCGGTATGGCAAGCAGACCGAGCTTCTTTTGCAGCCTTGGTTTATCTTGGAAGTTTTTCAATGTTCCTTGCCTTTTGGGCTTGGAATATTGCCCTTGCGATGGGAGGGATTGCCCGCATCGGCCAACTTCAGATGCTACAAATATTCTTCACCATTGCAATCGCCGCCATCCTGCTGGATGAGCATATCGATTCAACCACAGTTGTGACGGCCATTATAATAACTGCAATACTCGCGCTCATGCGCAAGACTTGATGATACAGTTTAAGCAAAGCCTATAAATTATCTGGGTCTGAATGCACCAGGCCGATTATTGGATTCAACATTGTCTTCTGGGGGTGCCACAGTCTGGTTTGAGCCACCACCAAACATGGATTGGCTTTTACCGGGTACAGATATTGGTGTCTTGCTGGAAGGTGGTTGATAGGCTGCATTTAATGCCATGTTGATATCATCTGCAGCACTTCGGCTCCTGGGTTCAACTCTTGTAAATCCAGTTTGAAGGACTTGTTGTGATGGAGCAGAATTCTCTTTTTCCTGCTCGGTATTTTCTTGGCGCATACGCTTCAAAACTGCGTTGAGCGAAACATCCACACCCATTTTCAATTTCTGCCTTTGCGCCTGCATCCATGCACCGGGCAGACTGGATTTTTCAATCGTTTCGAAAGTCAGTCTCATTGGCGTGTGAAGCGCCTCACCAAAGGCAATACATTCTCGGTTCGCAATCGATGATAAAAATCCGATCGTGCTCCTTGCACCGTTTGTTACTGCGCCACGAATGATCTCTTGGTCTTGTTCGTTACCCAATCGCATTGCAAAAATCGTGTTGCACTGTGATAGAATCGTTGGATCAAGCTCACTGGGTCTTTGGGTAATAATACCAAGATAAACTCCGTATTTACGTCCTTCTTTTGCAATTCTTGCAATTGCTGATCTGGTAGGCCAGAAACCGGCTTTTTCATCAGCGGGGATGTAGCGGTGAGCTTCCTCGCATACAACAAGTGTCTGGATAGCTCCATCACTCATTTGGGCAAGATCAAATGCCATTCGGCAAAGGACAGAAACAACAGAATTAACAACTTCGCCCGGCAGACCTGACATCTCCAGCACACAAATGGGTTTTCCACATTGCGGGAGACGGAATATTTCAGACGCAACCTTTTCGAAAATATCACCACCCTTCACCTCAAACATGAATCTGAAGCGCGGGTCTTGTGATATAGATTCCAAACGATAGCGCAAAGTCTTGAGTAATGGCTTTTCTGCCTTACCTTCTAACAACCCAAGGCGATCATCGATTAATTGAAGCAAGTCCTGCAATCTGTACGGTACAGGTGTATCTGCTGTCAGATTACTTTTACCCGTTTTCCGCGTTAAAAGAGATGCCTTGTCTTTTTGGCTTTCGCGATATTCTTCCTTAGCCATCGGGATCAAATCTCTTAAGATTTCCCGTTCGCTGTCAAAACCTTGTTGCCCCCTAAAAACCACTTCTGAAAACTCTTCATGCCTAAACAACCAAAATGGCAAATGAAGGTTGTTGGCATCTATCACATGGGCCTTACTTGAAAAGGAACTTGCAAACTCATTATGCGGGTCAAGTATCAAAACACGAATTTCAGATCGTATTTTAATTGTCTTCTTTAAAAGCAAGGTAGTCGCAGTTGATTTGCCAACCCCTGTAGAACCCAGCACCGCAAAGTGGCGGGACAAAAGACTATCAACATTGATCTTGGCATCAACACTTGCATCTTGGGTAAGGTGTCCAATCCGGGCAATCGAATCCCCTTCTGTACGGTAGATTTGCTCAAGATCAGCGGCCCGAATATGGTGGGCAACACATCCCATGGTCGGATAATTCGCAATACCCCGGCTAAAACGATTCTCTCGACCATCCTGGCCGGTTACAATCTCACCGATCATTTCGGCAGTGACTTCAATCTTGTTGTGAGTTGATAAACTCCAGTTAGATTCTGACACCTTAACTTCGCAAACCAATCCGACAAGGCGATTGGCGCCGACTTTAACAGATACAAGCTGACCAACAGCCCAGAAGCTATTGGCTTGTAGTGATTCTTCTTCAACATCCGATGCAATAACCACGTATTCGCCATCGCTGCGAACTACAAATCCGCGTGCACGATCGCGGGCTAGTTCGCGTAGACGCTCATCTTTAGCAGCCGCTTGTTCTATTGTGATCTTTGCCGATGCATCTTGCGGTTTATCCGACGGGATTGATCGGGCGAGGGTGTTTGAATATTTTTCCATCTAAAAGCCAAAACTGTTTCTTCGTAAGACAGTATTTGAAGATGGTTAAGCGCTGGTTTTAATTTATAATGAACAAAGTATTAATCGCATAAGAACGCAACAATCTTTTCGAAATCTGCTTGCCTATATCCCTCACATCTGTTTTGAAATGTCCTGCAGTTTAAGGTGACGTTTATGATGAAATGGGACTTTTGGATCGACCGAGGTGGCACATTTACAGATATTGTAGGCCGCGCCCCTGATGCTAGCCTTCACGCCCATAAATTGCTTTCAGAAAATCCTGAAGCCTACCGCGATGCAGCTATTCAGGGCATCAAGGAAATTTTGGGTTTAGGTGCTTCTGATCCCATCCCGTCTGACAAGATCAACACGGTCAAAATGGGTACCACGGTGGCAACCAACGCATTGTTGGAACGCAAAGGCGATAGAACTGCACTTTTTATTACTAAGGGCTTCCGCGATATGCTTCGCATTGGATATCAGGCCCGGCCAGATATTTTTGCCAAAGAAATCATCAAGCCAGAACTGCTTTATGAACGCGTGATTGAAATTGATGAACGCGTGCTTGCAGATGGCACGATTGAAGCACCCATCAATCTTGAAAATCTAGAAACGGAACTGGAAAAACTTAAGAACGACGGTATCGATTCTGTCGCCATTACGTTCATTCATTCCTGGAAATTTCCAGATCACGAGGCACAAACTGCTAAACTGGTCCGCGATTTTGGCTTTCAGCAGGTTTCTGTAAGCCACGAAGTGTCACCACTGGTGAAGCTCATTGGACGCGCAGACACGACCGTTGTGGACGCTTACCTTTCGCCAATCCTCCGACGATACGTAGAACAGGTTGCCGGCGAATTGGGGGAAGGCCCGCGGCTGATGTTCATGATGTCTTCTGGCGGTCTTACGGCAGCGGACTTGTTTCAGGGAAAAGACGCAATTCTTTCTGGCCCGGCGGGCGGTGTGGTAGGTGCGGTTGAAACAAGCCAATTGGCAGGATTTGATAAAATGATCGGTTTCGACATGGGTGGAACCTCAACCGATGTTTCCCATTTCGATGGCGAGTTTGAACGCGCTTTCGAAACCGAAGTAGCCGGCGTGCGTATGCGTGCACCCATGATGCGCATTCACACGGTAGCAGCCGGTGGCGGTTCAATCCTGTTTTACAAGGATGGACGATTTCAAGCCGGCCCTGATTCAGCCGGCGCAAACCCCGGACCGGCATGTTATCGCCGCAATGGCCCTTTGGCAGTAACAGATGCAAATGTGATGGTTGGAAAGCTGCAACCAGAATTTTTCCCGGCAATCTTTGGCCCAAATCAAGATGAGCAACTGGATACCCAAGCCGTAGTCGATAAATTTTCACAACTTGCTGAGGAAGTGGGGCTGTCACCGGAGGAAGTTGCGGACGGATTTTTGAAAATTGCTGTTGAAAACATGGCCAACGCCATCAAGAAGATTTCAGTGGAACGGGGCTATGATGTAACCGAATATGCACTGCAATGTTTCGGTGGTGCTGGTGGTCAGCATGCGTGTGCTGTCGCTGATGCTCTGGGGATGAAAACCTTACTCATTCATCCATTTTCTGGAATTCTGTCTGCCTATGGGATGGGCCTTGCACAAATCAGGGCAAGCCGTTCACAAGCGCTTATCCAGGATCTTGATACAAAACTGGTAGCAACACTAAAGAAAATTGAGGCCGACCTTAAGGCCGATACGGAAGCAGAACTCGCCACTCAAGAAGTCGATGCATCAGACATTACCTCGTACACGCGAATTCATATCCGATATGATGGCACCGATTTGGCTTTGCCCGTCGCGTTTGAAGCGCCTCAATCGATGATTGAGACTTTTGAAAATCTTCACCGCAGGCAATTTGGCTTCATATTTGAAAATAAAAAGCTGATTGTTGAAGCAGTAGAAGTTGAATCAGTAGGCGGCGGCGCAGGAATTGAGGAACACAAGTCTTCCTTGCAGCAAGAAGAACATTCGCCAGATCAAAACACCCGATTCTTTTCTCAAGGGAAATGGCATGCGGCAGGAATCCATTTCCGTAAACATCTCAAGCCAGGCGCTTTTCTTGCAGGCCCGGCGTTGATCATAGAGCCGCATCAAACAATAATAGTGGAACCAGGCTGGCAGGCGGAAATTAATGCACTTGATCACATTGTTTTACGTCGTGTTGAAACACTTACCCGAGATCTCGCAATTGGGACGACTGCAGACCCGGTAATGCTTGAGGTTTTCAATAACCTTTTCATGTCGATTGCAGAGCAAATGGGTGTAACGCTGCAAAATACCTCATACTCCGTCAATATGAAGGAGCGGTTGGACTTTTCCTGTGCTGTATTTGCAGCCGATGGGTCACTGGTTGCAAATGCGCCTCACATGCCGGTCCATCTCGGTTCTATGGACCGATCAGTGGAATCGGTCATTCAGAACAATCAGGGCAATATCAATCCTGGCGACGTTTTTATATTGAACGCCCCATACAATGGCGGCACTCACCTACCAGATATCAACGTAGTAACACCCGTCTTCGATGATTATGAAAAGGAGCTGTTGTTTTACGTAGCTTCGCGCGGTCACCATGCTGATATCGGCGGAATGGCACCCGGCAGTGCAACACCACTTGCAACCCATGTCGATGAAGAAGGCGTTCTGATAGACAATTTCAAACTCGTCAATCGCGGTGTCATCGATGAATCCGGAATGCGAAAAATACTGACCGATCATCCCTGGCCCGCCCGAAACCCCGACCAGAACATGGCAGATATCCGCGCTCAGATAGCTGCAAACGAAAAAGGCGTGACTGAACTTCGCAAAATGGTCGATCACTTCACGCTGCCTGTTGTACAGGCCTATATGGGTCACGTGCAGGACAATGCGGAAGAAAGCGTCCGCCGCGTAATTGATGCACTTTCCGATTGTGAATATACATATCACACTGACAATGATCAGCAGATCAACGTGAAAATTTCAGTTGATCGGGAAAAACGCGAAGCCACCGTAGATTTTACCGGCACTTCACCAGTTGCTGAAAACAACTTTAATGCGCCGGAACCGGTTTGCCGGGCAGCGGTATTGTATGTCTTCCGCATTATGGTTGAAGCACCAATACCAATGAATGCTGGCTGTTTAAAGCCGATCAACATTGTGATTCCAGATGGCTGTATGTTGAAGCCTCAATACCCGTCCGCTGTCATTGCAGGTAACACCGAAACCAGTCAGCATGTCACGAATTGCCTGCTTATGGCCCTCGACGCATTTGCCAATGCGCCAGGCACTATGAACAATTTGACCTATGGAAATGCGCACTACCAAAATTACGAAACGATGTGTGGAGGAGCACCTGCTGGCAAAACAAACAATGGCCGCGGGTTCAAGGGAGCTGATGCTGTCCATGTACATATGACGAATACAAGGCTAACAGATCCAGAAGTGCTGGAAATGCGATACCCGGTGGTTGTAGAAGAATTCAAGATTCGCGAAGGATCAGGCGGCAAAGGTCAATTCACAGGTGGAGATGGTGTCAGCAGAACATTGCGGTTTGATGAAGATATGACCTGCGCCATCCTTTCTTCATCGCGATATAACGCGCCCAAAGGCCTAGAAAATGGTGAAAATGGAGAGGTTGGCTCAACCCTCATCCGCCGTAAGAACGGACAAATCGAAACTTTAAAATCCTGTGATCAAACTGAAGTTGCAGCTGGTGATGCGGTTATCTTGAATACACCGGGCGCAGGTGGATTTGGTGTCAAGTAAGTTCACATTGATAGAAAATTCTTATCGAGAGAAACCGTGCTTCACGCTATCACGAGGCTCAAATCGAATTCTGTATCCATGATCAGTCACTGATAAATACGGAACCCTATTTGCCCATCTCATCCATTCGTAACATGTCTTCGTCGCGATTATTTTCACCTGCACAATTTTCTATAAGCGGATCGTGTTTGGCAAGCTGACGAATATCTCCCGAGATACATTTCAGTATATCATTTACGATACCTTCACTCTCACGATTGGCTTTCAGGTAGTCGATAAGAAATTCAATACGAGCCAAAATCTGCTCACCCTCAGTAAGAGGCTCACAAAGCAAACGATCAAACGAAGCTTTGAGAACTTTATCGCCTGCCATTACCTGGTCTATATCGAGTTCGCCCTCAAACGTGATCAAATTTTTCATCTTGGATTCGGCTGAATGCAGATTATTGATCAGTGATTCAATTTTTAACTGCATAAGCCCCCCGGTATTTGCAGCAGAAACCAATCAGATTTTGATTTCAATAGTCGTAAATATCAAGTTGCCCTAATAGTCCATAAAATTTGATATTGCTCTATATTTGGCACTTTTTTATTCTAATTATGAATATAAACGTCTCCAAAACGCTTATTCACATTTTTTTACAAGAATATCCAGAAAAAAACCAAAGCTCATAGATTAAATAATCCTTGGTATTTCACCTTACGCAAGGGACATAGGGCTCATTGAATGAGTTTCAATTACACAAATTTACACAGTGAATTTACTGGCTAATTGAACCGGTAAGTATAGAATCAGGAAGAACTGACGGTAGATAATGCGGTTCCTGATTGGATTGCGAACCTGATTGGTTTGCACGCGTTAGTTCAGAATTGCCCTGGAGGTTCTTAGAACCGGCGTTCGCATTCCAAGCGGCTTGCTGACTTGGATCCTGATCCAAATTATTGCCAAGACTTGCCTTAGATGCATAAGTTGTACCGGTAGCGGCCTGCGGGGTTAGAACAGCGTGTCTGGTTTCCGGAATTTCCGGCTGCTGTCTGTTTTCCGCTGCATGAACAGCTCGAACAGCTTTTAACATTCCATTTTGTACTTTAGGGGAATCATCCATTCGGTTGTGAATATAACCTGCCACATGAATATTCTTTGCTTTGGGATGAGACCGTGTGTTGGTCAAACGACCATAGACTGGATTGATGGAAAAGTAGTTTTCTGCCCACTCAACATTGTTACCGGCAACTCCGACCGGACCGGGAATGTCGATCAATCCCATATAAGAAATCCTAATTCCGCTGGTTTTCAATCGACGGGCAAGGCTCATAGAAGCCAGCGCTCCCATAGAGTGCCCGATCAGTGCAATCGATTTTGGCTTGCGACGCATTATTGTATTATAGGCGTCGTCTACAGCCCCAAACCGCCTAACCTCGGAGTGAATTCCCTCTTTGTTGAGGACCTTGGACATTTTAACGAGACCGAGGGAAAAGTGCATATTCTCATTTACAAACGAGAAATCTCCTGCACCTTTAAACATATAAACTTCAACGGCTTGTGCCGGTAACGAAAGGCAAGAAGCCAGCGTAAGGCCAGCAAGCCCTTTGAGGATGACGCGAAACATAATACCCTCTCAAACTCTGATACTAAGCAAAACATGCTTTATTTTTTTGGTTCACCAAAGCTGAACGAATTCGGTTACAAAAGAGTTACCGGCGTCTGCCAAAATTTCACGAGTAGCGATTTTTGCGTTCTGTCTTTTTTCTTTCTCACAGAAAACGCAAGTTTCGGGTGGCATATTCATGAAGTCGCCGATAAGCAAATGTGATGAGCAACAATTCTTCTACAACCGCATCTTCAACCGATTGGTTTTTAATCATTATCCTCTCACTCATTTGGGGAGGCTCGTTTTTGTTTGGCAGAATTTTGATGCTGGAATGGCCGCCATTCACTGTCGTTTTCCTTCGCGTTTTCCTTGCAGCTTTATCCCTTTGGCTCTTCGTAATTTTCGCACAAAAGCAAATCCCAAGAGAACTTACCTTTTTCGGCGCAATCTTCGTTATGGGCATTTTAAACAATGTAATTCCATTTTCGCTGATACTAATCGGGCAGAAGGAAATTGGGTCCGGACTGGCTTCGGTAGTTAATGCGATGACGCCAATCTGGACACTGATTATTGCTAACTATTTTACAAAAGATGAGAAGTTTTCCCGCAACAAGATAGTAGGAATTATTCTTGGATTTACCGGTGTCGCAATTCTTATTGGACATGATCTTTTTTCAGGCCTAACCGCATCGGCCTGGGCCCAGGTTGCGGTTCTGGGCGCAACAATCTCCTATGGGTTTGCCGGTGTTTTTGGCAAGTGGTTTCGTGGCCATGATCCAATTGTTATCTCAACTGGACAACTCACTGCTTCGAGCATGATTATACTGCCAATTGCGTTCACATTTGAATCCCCACTCACTTTATCAGCACCGACGCCCGAGATGTTATTTTCAATACTGGGGCTTTCCGTACTATGTACAGCGATTGCCTATGTTCTGTTTTTCAAGATACTAGCAAGTGCAGGCGCTACCAACTTATCTCTGGTTACATTCCTGGTTCCCGTTAGCGCAATCTTGCTGGGTGTCATCTGGCTTGGCGAAACACTGACAATCAGCAATTTACTGGGAATCTCACTCATCATAATGGGGTTAATATCCATAGATGGGCGTATTCTTAAATGAGATTATAAGTATCATTTTTTGAAGCGCAGACCTAAGCGGCAAAAAGTTGAAATATTATTCCCAACTAATAGGAAATGAAATTCGTTTTTCCCATCATATGCTTAAGACCATCGTCTAACATTTGTTTACCGAAGTTAACCAGAATTTACTTGCAGCAATCTCCTCCCATCATAAGATTTATTTCAATCTAACAGGAAGAAGGGAGTTCACCATGCATATCTTACTGCATAAAGCCAACTTGGCTGTAACGATCGCTGCTTTCGTCTTTGTTTCTGCGTTTATAATAGGCGTTATAGGCTAGCGTAAATTCATGCCTTCAACTTTTCTGAAAGCCAAAGACACACAGTAAGTGTGTCGCTGGCACCTTCAGAAAGGTTGGTCCCGGTCAGGTATCGCGTATCATCAAGCCGTAGTCCGGCTTCCTTAAGCCAGATACCCATTTGCTCATCAGAAAAACCAAGCCGTAAATGGGCATGATTAGCCCGTAAGAATTCAAGTTCATGCGGTGCGAAGTCAACAATCAGCAATCGTCCGCCGGGCTTCAAAGCCTTTGCCGCCTCTTGAATCGCTACTGCCGGTTCATCAAGATAGTGAAGGACTTGATGTATTGTAACAAAGTCAAATGAATCTGACTGAGTGGGAAGAATGTACATATCTCCCTGGCGCGTTTGTACCCGAGACAAGGATGCCGAATCCAAACGCGAACGAGCAATCGAAAGCATGTCACGACTTGCATCAATGCCCGTGCCTTTGTCGTAAAGGTGGGAAAACAATTCCAGAATTCGCCCGGTACCAGTGCCAAGGTCCAGCATTGTGGCAAAACGCTCGTCGCCTACCATGCCCATCATTGCGTCTTCTACTTGGGTCTCATCCACATGGAGAGATCGGATTGCATCCCATCCTTCTGCGTTTTTAGAAAAGTACTCAGCGGCGCGCGTTGCTCTTCTTTGACGTACCGCAGACAATCGTTCCTGATCTTTTGCGATCTGAGGATCGTACGTATTCAGCTGTTGAATGAGAGTTGCAATGATGCCGGTGCCGGTACCCTGATCGGTCAATCTGTAATATGCCCAAGCGCCTTCCTGATACCGTTCAAGCAGGCCAGCCTCAGTTAACAATTTCAGATGGCGGGAAATTCTAGGCTGGGATTGACCTAGAATATCTGTCAAATCAGAGACGGTAAGATCACTTTGCGCAAGTAAAACGAGCAGCCTCAATCGGGTCGGTTCACCCGATGCACGTAACAGATTGACGATCTGGTCTAGCGAAAGGGGATGGTTTTCCAAAAGAAAGCGACTCTAACTCAGGTTAAAAATATAAAGATATGTTTATATAGCGCATCCAAAACTTGCAAGCGTAGCTAGTATCTATCGTAAATCACTAGCTGCAGCAGCATACCCACCCCCGGATCCATCCATAAAATGAAAATGGGAATCAGATGTAAGTGATGGAACGAAACAGGTTAAAACCGCTTCGTCCTGTATGCAAATACCGAACCGTAACTTGCCGTTAGTGCGCATTTCTTCCAAAAAATCCCTAAGTCCCTTGATCGCGTCATCGGACAGTGAAAGTGTCATCCGCAGGCCGTCCTGAACCTTTCGATAATCTGTATTGAGTGCTGTAAATTTTCTATACCGGTTCGGGTCAAAGCTACCAAGTTTAATGCCAGTTTTATCCAATATCCAGGCAAGTATTGTGATTGGGTAGAGCAGTCTTTTTTTCATACCAGTAAGTTTTGATTCGAGCTCCAGTCCTGCAGGTGGCCAGGTAAATCCCGGCCCACTTTTTGGCATGGGGTTTATCTGTCTTTCCTTATTACCCAACAACTCAAACAACTGCGTGACCACGCCAGGTGCCAAAGGTATTTCAGATGATGGCCCTTCGACAATCAACGAAACAACAGATTTTTCTACTTCTCCTATTGGAGTCCATCGGCAGGACAGACCGGTCAGATCAGGAATCCGTCCAGTGGTATCGGCTGCGATACCAAATTCACCCTTTTTCATTTCCGCCTCGGCAAGTGAAATACCCCCACCGCTAAAGGCATAATTTACAACCGCCGGTGACACACGAACCGCACCAACCTTTACATCACTGTCCAGCAAGCGCACCGCTGCAACAGGGACGATTGCCAAACGCAATTCAAGTTCAAGATGCTTGGAAACCCAAGGAACCATGCAGGAAAGAGCGTCTTCAATGACCTCCCGGTCCCTCGGAGCAAACACAGCCGCAGCACCATCACCACCGAAAATATAGGGGACATCCTGATAGCCAAGACTGTTCATGATTGCACTGATCATAGAAACGCCAGCCATGTTTACAGATTTATACTTTCCCCGGGCAATTGCTTGCCTGGACTGCACCACATCCGTAACTGCAATCAGCCAATCATCAGGAAGTGGCTTATAATTTTCTTCGGTAAATACCTGCTCAAAATCATCAATGACCGATAAGGTACTAGTAAATTCTTGTGTGGTTTGATCAGACAAGGCAGTCTCCACTTTGAGTGAATGTATCCTAAACCGGCAAATGCCTATCGCCAAGTAATCTGCAAATCTTTGTAACTTGTAGATCAGATCCGATCATGATTGGGTCATTTAAAAAAGCAGAGTGTTTGATGAGATCAGTAGGCCGGCAGAAAGAAATTCGCAAACGTTTGAGGGTGCTAATGCCCTTGGCTTCAATGGATGATTTCCAGGAAGTCGAGAAGATAGCCTCGGCGGGCCATCTTCGCCATTTGCCACCCTCTATCGCTGCATGGCAGGCACTCACAACTCATATCCGACATAATCACACAGACTATGATGCGCTGCTGAGCGAAGGCTATGACCCGGATTCGGCCCGCCATTTCGTTGTCGACACAATGAATGAACTTCTGGAAACCTGGGGCAGCGCGGAACGTATCTCGGATCAAGAGACCTGAACACCTGTTTACAGATTAAAGTGCAAAAGGTTATGGCTTAAAGGCTATACAACCCCATATAGTAGCAGTTAAACCTGACTCAAAATTGGAGTTCATTTTGTCCGCACTCTCATCCTTTAAAATCACCGAAAAATGGCCCCCGCAGCATCCTGACCGTATTCAGTTATATTCCCTGCCGACACCCAATGGGATCAAAGTCTCAGCAATGCTCGAAGAAACCGGCCTCGGCTATGAACCACATTTAGTAAATTTCGGCACCGATGATCAGCTTAGCGACGAGTTCATTTCACTAAATCCAAACAATAAAATTCCGGCAATCATTGATCCCAATGGCCTGAAGGGAGAACCCGTTGCACTTTGGGAATCCGGGGCTATCCTGATTTATCTGGCAAACAAATCCAAACAGTTCTTTCCTGACGAACACGCTAATCGCTATCAAACCTTGCAATGGTTGATGTTTCAGATGGGTGGCGCTGGTCCGATATTCGGTCAATTTGGTTTTTTCCATAAGTTCGCGGGAAGCGAGATTGAAGACAAGCGTCCTTATCAACGCTATCAAAACGAAACCATACGACTTTTAAAGGTTATTAATCAGCAGCTTGAACAAAGCGCCTTTATTGCAGGTGATGAATACACGATTGCAGATATCTCCCTTTGGCCGTGGATCCGCACGCTTGGCGGGTTCTACGATGCAGCCGAGGAACTAGGTCTTGATGATTTCAGGGCGGTCGGCGATTGGTTAGAAAAATGCATGGCGCGTCCCGCGTCCCAAAAAGCTATCAATATTCCATCAAGAGATTAATTTCATGCTTCTTCCTGCAACAACCCTTTCCGCAATCATACTCGGCATTTTGTTAGTCGTCCTGTCGATTCGTGTAATTCTTGTCCGCCGTGCCACCAGTGCGTCTCTGGGTGATGGCGGGGATGTCACACTTGGCAGGCGCATAAGAGGTCAGGCAAATTTGGCCGAATATGCGCCCATTGGCTTGATACTAATTTTAGTCGCAGAGTTGCAGGGGATACATCCTTACCTGTTAGAACCAGTTGCAACGATATTTGTTATTGGCCGCTTGATGCACGCAATCGCATTCGGTTTTACCGATTCCTGGGTAATCGGACGGGTAGGTGGTACAGTGCTGACGTTTGTCGGCTTGGTTCTGCTGATCATATTACTGTTGATCAGTGGGATATCAATCATTTAAGTTCAGGATCTGGGGTGTAGCTGGCTCAGGTGTAGATCCACTGCTCCCAGATACGGGCTGTAAAGCCCTCACCTGCGCGGATGTCACCTTCGCGTTCAACCCAGGCAACCAGCCCACGTTTCATATTTGCCTGTTTTACAAAATCAAATGCTAGTTGTGTCTTTTTATGGTCTTCCCCATCAAGCCCGATATGCTTGGCAATCGAGCCACCTGAAAATCGGCAAGGTCCGCGGTATCCGTCAACGCGAAGCGTTACACCACCCTCGAACATCAACAGCGTGCGAGATGGCAGATAGGTCAGATTGGGAATGCCTTCAAAGACCAGATTAGCTCCAATCCATCCTGCATCAATGCGCTCAATTCCTAAACCTTGAGAGATATCAGCCAGCTCTTCAACACTTACAATTGAAACCTGCTGCTCATTGCGCATCTGCGTTCCGCGCGGATACCATGGTTCGCGTGCATTGGATTCCCGTGTCAGACCAGCATGGCGATCCCCTTTAATCCCGCCATAGGTAAGCTCAAGCTTTTCTACGTCTTGCGAGACAAAATCTTTACCTTCAGCATTGAGTACGCGGCTCACCTTGCCGTGCAATTTTTTGGCAGGGATAACGTCCATGAGAAATCTCCAATTCGAATTGACTTTTCATAACCGGACTTGACCGATGGTTCCAGAAGCAAAACAATGCAATCTAGAAATATGCTTTATAGCAAGGAAAAAGCTCATGCCGGAAAAACCGATTATCGCATTGAAAATGCCAGCCAAAGAAGAACCCCTCAACGAACGCCAGCAAAAATATCTTGATGTTTGTGACGAAAAACTTGGGTTCGTACCAAATGTGTTGCAGGCCTATGCATGGCATTCCACAAAGTTCGAAGGCTTTACGGCACTTTATAATGATCTGATGTTAGGCGCGTCCGGCCTTACAAAACTGGAACGCGAGATGATAGCAGTTGTCGTTTCAAGCGCCAATCATTGCTATTATTGCCTGACAGCCCATGGTGCAGCCGTGCGTCAGCTTTCCGGTGATCCAAAGCTTGGCGAGCAGTTGGTCATGAATTATCGTACGGCAGAACTTGAGCCAAAAATCCGTGCAGCGCTCGATTTCGCCTGGAAACTGACAAAAGATCCAATCGGCATCGATGAACCAGACCGTCAGGCCCTGCGTGAGGCTGGATGGAGTGACCGGGAGATATGGGATATCTCAGCAGTGGCCGCCTTTTTCAACATGTCCAACCGCATGTCTGCCGCTACCGACAAGCAACCCAATGATGAATATCATGGGATGGCACGGTAACTTTGCACCAATTACGTATGATTACGAAAGAATAAGAATCAGACATGGATTATGACACTATAAGCGTAAAGAAGAAGAATCGTGTTGCAACAATTCTACTGAACAGGCCTGACAGATTAAACGCTATTACGGACACTATGCCAGGAGAAATCCGCCGCGCCGTCGAAGCTGCGGATAGAGATAATGATGTTCATGCAATTGTTATTGAAGGGTCTGGAAAAGGCTTTTGCGGCGGTTACGATCTCAATCACTACGCAGAGCAGGAAGGTGAGATCGTTGGCAGCCAGGAAATGCCTTGGGACCCGACAATCGATTTCAGAATGATGTGGCAGAACACTGAAGACTTCATGGCTCTTTGGCGCTCCCATACGCCGACAATTGCAAAGGTTCATGGTGCAGCCGTTGCCGGGGGGTCTGATATCGCCCTTTGCTGTGATTTTCTTATCATGGCAGAAGATGCCCGTATTGGCTATCCGCCCGCACGTGTTTGGGGCGTACCAACCCCTTCCATGTGGGTTTATCGGCTAGGACTTCAGCGCGCGAAACTGATGATGATGACGGGTAAATTAATGACCGGCATTGAGGCTGCCGCAGAAGGTTTAGCGCTTGAGGCAGTGGCTGAAGAAAAGCTGTCAGAGCGGGTTGAAGACCTACTCGGGCAATTAACCGGCGTTCCAAAAAACCAACTCATGATGACCAAAATGGTAGTCAACCAAGCTTATGAAAACATGGGGCTCAAACACACCCAAATGTTTGCAACCCTGTTTGATGGTGTTGCGCGGCATTCACCGGAAGGCCTGTGGTTCCGCCAACGGGTTCAGGACGTAGGATTTAAACAGGCAGTCGCAGAGCGCGATAGCGGCGAGCCGATTGCGGATGGGGTTTCCAAACGGATACCCGACGCTGACTAGCGCGCTTCATTTGTAGCGGTGAAATTTTAATTCACCACTCCCATCGCTCGCCATCATAATTGATAAACGAGCCATTATCTTCGCGCTGTAATTGAGCGATCACGTTCAATATGCCAAACGCGCTTTCCTTAGGAGAAATATCTGCCGTATCGCCACCCATATCAGTGCGCACCCAGCCTGGATGCATGGCAATCGACGTGATCCCCTGTTTGCCCAAATCAAGCGCCATCAACTGCGTCAGTTTGTTGAGCGCTGCTTTGGTCGTCTTATAGGAAAATATAAACTCGCTTGCGTGCCAACTGCACCCAAGACGCGAGGAGATATTGACGATACGCGGGAAGTCGCTTTCTTTCAAAAGCGGCAAAAACGTCTGCACCAGTTTCAGTGGTGCGATGACATTTGTATGAAACACATGCGCCAAGTCATCGGTATCAATTGTTTCGATTGTGACACCGGTTTTCTGTTCTTTAATGCCGACACAATTCACCAGAATATCAATCGGCGCGTGAAACGCACCAGTAATTTTTTCGATCGCTGCAAAATCAGTGACATCAAAATTCAACACCGCCATTTGCGGGATTTTTTGTGCCAGTTCTCGCTGCGCTTCGACAGTGCGCACCGATCCGATTACATTCCAGCCACGGTCAACAGCCTGTTTGGCAAGTTCATAGCCAATGCCCCGCCCTGCCCCGGTAATTAGTATCGTGTTCATGCCTCAAGGCTCCGGCGCAATTTTACCGCAGAGAGACTTTCATCCATCGTCACATCCTCATAGGTAAGGATTGTATCCTTGGCCACATCGCGGAGCATTTTCAAGTTACCAGTTAAACCCAGTGGCAAAGCTTTCATTGGTAATGACACGGCAGCAGGGCGCAATTGACCAGCAACTGTGTAACCGCCTTCACCATCCAGCATTTCACCTGCTTTCAGATCCCGCTTGGAAACCGCAACCACATCGCCACGAAACGCCTGTGCAACACCCGTTGCCTCACCGCGCAAAGCCACATTTGCAACCGACATACCAAGCTCTAGACCAATCAAATGCCATTGCTTGTAAAGACACATAAACCTGCCTGTATCATCGGTTTTCACCTTGTACTCCTCCAGGCATTTTTTCTGGTATTCGGTCTCTGCCTCCACAACAACGAAGACACCCATGCGAATATTGTGGTCATACTCCGTACCATCCGGCTTAAGTCCGTTGATCACTTCCACCATGCCGGAATGTTCCAGCGCGCCACCGACGTTTGTTGGACGCATCAGGGATGGAATGTCATCAATGGAACCAAGCGGATAGGTAAGACCGCCGCTTGGCACATCCAGGCCGCAAGCATTGGCAATCGCGGCACTTTCAATCGCCGGCTTGGTGCCATCGAGAAACGAATTAAACATCTTCGGGTTCATCCGCCCGCGTTGTGCTACATCGCGCGGCACGCCCCAATGATCCCAGATCGTATCGGGGGTAGAAAAGCGATATTCCGGTTTCCATTTATGGCCTCTACCCGCAGCAGCAACCTTGAACCCGCAGGTACGCGCCCAGTCGACCAGATCGCAAGTCATTGCTGGCTGATCACCAAACGCCATGGAGTATATCACACCGGCGGAATGGGCTTGGCGTGCAACTGCCAGCCCGGCAAACGAATCAAGTTCCACCGTTGCACTGACAACGTGCTTTCCGTTTTCAAACGCTGCCAGAATATGGTCAGCTGCCACAACCGGATTACCGGTTGCTTCAATAATAATATTGACCGCAGGATGCTGCACCAGCTTTGTGTAATCATCACACACATGGGTTGTACCTTTGGCTGCGGCTTCATCAAGTGAGGCTGCCAGATACCGCGCATCCTGCCAATGCACATTCGCCAGATTGGACTTTGCCTGCTCGACATCAAGATCAGCAATGCCAACGACATGTAATCCGGGAATGCGTATCGCTTGGCTTAGGAACATCGAACCAAACTTACCCGCACCGATTACACCGATACGGATGGGAGTGTAAGAAGCCTCACGTTGTTGGAGTTGAGAATAAAGCGACATCTAAACTATCTACTCCTTGTAATTAAAAATACTATCTGGTCAGGCGTTTGTACGTCACGCGCTTCGGGTTCACACTGTCGGGCCCTAAACGCCTGATCTTGTCTTGCTCGTAGTCCTCGAAATTACCTTCAAACCATTCCACATGGCTTTCGCCTTCAAAGGCAAGCATATGGGTAGCAAGACGGTCGAGGAACATCCGATCGTGTGAGATAATCACTGCGCAACCGGCAAAACTTTCAAGCGCATCTTCAAGGGCTGCGAGTGTTTCGGTATCCAGATCGTTCGTCGGCTCATCGAGTAGCAGAACGTTGGCATCTGATTTCAGCATTTTTGCCAGATGTACCCGATTACGTTGACCACCGGAAAGTGTACCGACTTTCTGTTGCTGGTCACCACCCTTGAAATTGAACGTGGAACAATAGGCCCGGCTGTTCATTTCGTGCTTACCAAGCTTGATAATATCATTGCCCCCCGAAATTTCTTCCCAGACGGTCTTACTACCATCAAGAGCATCACGACTTTGGTCCACATAACCAAGGTCTACGGTATCGCCGACACGAATTTCCCCGCCATCAGGCTCTTCTTGACTGGTAATCATCTTGAATAGCGTTGACTTACCCGCGCCGTTTGGTCCGATTACGCCAACGATGCCACCTGGCGGTAGTTTGAAAGTAAGTTCTTCAATCAGCAGGTGATTGCCATATCCCTTACGCAGTTGTTCTGCTTCGATCACCACATCACCAAGTCGTTCACCAACCGGAATTACAATCTGAGCGTTTTGCGGGGTGCGATCCCCGGCAGCTTTAACCAACTCATCATAGGCCTTAACCCGCGCCTTGGATTTAGCCTGTCGGGCTTTGGGGTTTGAGTTAATCCACGAACTTTCAGCGGAAATTGCTTTCTGGCGAGCTGCTTCCTCACGCCCTTCCTGTTGCATGCGCTTAGCTTTGGCTTCCAAATAGGCCGAATAATTCCCTTCATAGGGAATACCGCGACCCCGATCGAGTTCCAAAATCCAACCTGTGACATTATCGAGGAAATAACGATCGTGGGTAATCATGAGGACGGAACCGGGATACTCCCGCAAATGCTTTTCAAGCCATGCAATGGTTTCCGCATCCAGATGGTTGGTTGGTTCGTCAAGCAAAAGTAAGTCGGGCTGAGACAAAAGCAATTTGCAAAGCGCAACGCGACGTCGCTCACCGCCGGAGAGTTTCTCAACGCCAGAGTCTCCCGGCGGGCACCGCAAAGCCTCCATTGCCATATCAACCTGGGCATCAAGGTCCCACAGATTTTGCGCATCAATAATATCTTGCAGCTCCGCACCCTCGTCTGCCGTTTCGTCGGAGTAATTCATCATCAATTCATTATACCGATCCAGGATTGCTTTTTTCTCGGCAACCCCTTCCATCACGTTCTCGGCAACGTTCTTTGTCTCATCAAGCTGCGGCTCCTGCGGCAGGTATCCGCATTTGGCACCATCAGCTAGCCAGGCCTCGCCCGTAAACTCTTTATCAAGGCCAGCCATGATCCGCAGCACAGTAGATTTACCCGCGCCATTAGGACCGAGGATGCCTATTTTGGCATCCGGATAAAAAGACAGATGAATATCTTCCAGAACCTTTTTATTGCCATAGGACTTGGAAAGACCGGACATGTGATAAATGAACTGGCGGGCCATGCGCACTCCGTAATTTTTTGGGGCTTACTTCAAGGATTTAAAAAACAGGCTTTCGTTTACGCTCCGGGCATGCAAAATTCAAGCAGTAGCAATGAATATGAATACTTTTAGGATGGGTTAAAGGTGACTTCACTGCTTATAATATTGATAGGCATCCTACTTATCGCCGCTGGAGCCTTTGGAATATATTCTGGATATTCCGGAGATGAACCATTTCTGGCTGCTATGGGCTGGGGGTCTCTGATCATAGGGGCCCTGGCTATTTTGTATGGCCTTGGCAAGCGCGTGAGTGACAATATTGATACCGAACAGCGTGAAATTGAAGATTATGACAAAACCGAACTGCGCGCACTCATTCAATGTATGGGCGTCGTGGCAACGGCTGATACGAAAATCCGCGATCAGGAAGTTAAGACAATTTCTAACATTCACGCGCAAATGCTCGGCATTACAATACCGGACAATGAAATACTCGAAATCCTGTCTGATTTTGGACCGGATTTTAATATTACCAAACGCCTTACTAAAGATCGCTCTAAAATAAGCCCGACGATGAAGCGCCTAATTGTTCAATCCTGCCATCTGGTTATGGTAAGCGATCTTGAAATCGCCCAGACGGAAGAAAATCGGGTTCAGGAAATTGGGTTAGCACTTGGGTTTGATCCCAATGAAGTTGAAGACCTGATTGCCTCAGCAGGTGTATAAGCATGTTTGAAGCAAGCGAAATCAAAAGCCCAACAGGGGCAAGCCTTGGCGTTTATAGTTCAACCATAAAAGCACCAAAAGCAGTTCTTCATATCAATCACGGCATGTCTGAACACGGCAAACGCTATCAGCGTTTTGCAGAGTTTTTGGCTTCCAGAGGCTACGCAAGTTTAGCGCATGATCATCGCGGTCATGGCGCAACCACAGCTGCTGATGCACCACAGGGTATTTTTTCAAACCAGGACGGGCTGGCTAAGGTGTTAGCGGATGCAGATGCAGTAAACGACCATATTCGGCAGCAAAACCCCAATGTTCCAATTGTGTTGTTTGGCCATTCCATGGGTTCAATACTCGGTTTGAACTATTGTATTCACCACCATGAAAAAATCGCAGGTGCAGCGCTTTGGAATTCCGGTGTAGATGGTGGCCCTCTTCTTACCATTTACGGATTCTTGCTCACAGTAGAGCGCTTTTTTAAAGGTTCCGATGTACCCAGCCAAATTGCCAACAAACTTGCCTTTGACGCCTGGAACAAGAAGTTTGCACCCAATCGCACCCAATCAGACTGGCTTAGTCGTGATGAAGCTGAGGTAGATAAATATATTGCGGATCCCGATTGTGGGTTTGATGCATCCAACGGTTTGTGGCGGGATTTGCTTGGGGGAATTCGCAGAGGCGCTGATAATGCAGAACTGGCAAAAATTCGAAACGACTTGCCAATTCACTTGCTCGCCGGCACCAAAGACCCTTGTACAAACAATGGCACAGCAGTTGAACGTCTGCACGACCGGATGAGTAAAAATGGCATCCAGGATTTATCGCTAACACTCCTTCCAGATACGCGCCACGAATCGCTCAACGAGATCAACCGCGATCAAACCATGGCCGATTTTGTTCAATGGCTCGATGAACGATTTGCATGACTTCATCGGTTGAGACAATTTCAGATATTCGCCAAAACGTTGCAGTGCTATGCGCAAACTATGGTGAAACCTATTGGCGTGAACTGGATGCTAGTCGCGGATATCCCACTGAATTTGTGCGCGAAATGACAGATGCTGGGTTCCTCAATTGCCTAATCCCAGAAACCTACGGCGGTGCCGGCCTTGGTTTGTTTGAAGCCTGTGCCGTACTTGAGGAAATATCCAGGCATGGCGCTCATGCAGGTGCGTGTCATGCCCAGATGTACACCATGGGTTCCTTACTTCGACACGGTTCGGACATGCAAAAACAAGTCTACCTGCCTAAGATTGCCAGTGGTGAATTACGCCTGCAAAGCTTTGGTGTGACAGAACCAACAACTGGAACAGACACAACCAAGCTTAAGACCCGAGCTGATCTGAAAAACGGTAAATGGGTCATCAATGGCCAGAAAGTCTGGATTTCTCGGGTTCAACATTCTGATCTCATGATCCTGCTTGCCCGGACTACCCCGTTGGATCAGGTAAACAAAAAAACCCACGGTTTGTCAGCATTCATCGTTGATCTGCGTGATGCAATTGGCAACGGGCTGGACGTGAAACCGATTGACGCCATGATCAATCATCATGCCTGCGAGCTGTTTTTCGATAATCTGGAAATCCCTGAGAAAAACCTGCTTGGAAAACTTGATGAGGGATTTCGCGTAATATTGGATGGCATGAATGCCGAGCGCATCCTGATTGCAGCAGAATGTATCGGGGACGCGCGCTATTTTCTTGATCATGCCTGCACCTATGCAAAAGACCGAATTGTCTTTGATCGGCCCATTGGGTCCAATCAGGGTATCCAGTTTCCGCTGGCAAAATGCCACGCACAAATGGAAGCCGCCGCTTTGATGGTTGAAAAAGCTGCAAAGCTTTATGATGCCAATCAAAAATGCGGTGCGGAGGCAAATATGGCAAAATTGCTTGCAGCTGATGCAAGCTGGAATACCGGTGATGCAGCCATGCAAACGCTTGGAGGGTTTGCGTTTTCCCGTGAATATAATATCGAACGTAAATTTCGCGAAACCCGCCTTTACCAGACTGCACCGATTTCAACCAATCTTATACTCTCATATATCGCCGAACATCTGCTTGACCTGCCGCGGAGCTTTTGAATGGCTCTACCTTTAGAAGGCCTATTGGTTATTGCACTGGAACAGGCTGTTGCCGCGCCATTTTGCACAGCACGACTGGCTGATGCGGGCGCACGCGTCATAAAGATTGAGCGACCCGAAGGGGATTTTGCCAGGGGGTATGACACGGCGGCGCAGGGGGATGCATCATATTTTGCCTGGCTTAATCAGGGCAAAGAATCTGTAGTCCTTAATTATCGGGAACCGGAAGGGCACACGCTCCTGACCTCCATGATTGCAAAAGCTGACGTGCTGGTTCAAAATCTGGCACCCGGTGCTTTGGCACGAGCAGGGCTGGATCCTGAAGAATTGCGACATCAGCACCCGCAGCTTATTACCTGCGACATTTCCGGTTACGGGGAAAGCGAAGCCCTTTCGCATTTGAAGGCCTATGATCTATTGGTGCAGGCTGAAAGTGGCCTTGTCTCAATCTCCGGCGGCGAAAATGAACTTGGGCGTATCGGGGTATCCGTTTGCGATATCGGTTCAGGAATGACAGCGCATGCAGGCATTCTTGAAGCATTAATCCAACGCGGTACGACTAGAAGAGGAACTGGAATTTCCGTTTCCCTCTTTGATGTTGTGGCAGATTGGATGACGGTCCCGCTTGTGCATGCTGAACACGGCAAAGGTGCGCCAAAAAGAGTTGGCCTCAATCATCCCACGATTGCTCCCTACGGAGCTTATGAAACTGGCGACTCGAACCTGACGCTTATCTCAATCCAAAATGAACGCGAATGGGCAACCCTTTGCTCAGCCATCCTGGGTAAATCCAGTCTGGCTTTGGACCCGCGCTTCATCAGCAATAATTTGCGTGTTGAAAACCGGCCTGCACTCGATGTGGAAATCTTTGCGATTACGAAAACCATGTCCAGTCAGGAATTCCGGCAAAAACTGGCTGATGCATCTATTGCTTTTGGTGGCGTTAATTCTGTCGATGATCTGAAAACACATCCGGCACTTAGGCGCAGAGAACTGGAAAATTCATCTGGAGTACAGCTCTCAATACCTGCCCCCCCAATCAAATGGTCAGATCTGAAGCGAAAATCTGCTGGCCCAATACCAAAAACAGGCGAACATACTAAGCAGGTAAGAGACGAGTTTTTGGGTTAACTCGCCTCGACCGCTTATAATGCAAATCTACCCTGTTGCGTTTCAGGAAGACTGCGTAGTTACTTTAGGATCATTAATCTCATGGTTATGCTGGGTCATAAGTTTCTTGCGATAACGGCTTTGCGCAACAACAATCAGCACCAGCATCATTATGACAAAATAGAAAGTTGATTTAGACATCGCCTCAACCGGGAAGTCCATCAGCTTCACATGCGCAAGATGCCCGCCTTCCGAAACAAGAAGAATTCCAACAATAAACAGAATAAACAGGCCAAGCACTTCATACATCCGGTTTTCTTTCAGAAATTCAGCAACCCCGTCTGCCATGACAATCATAAGTATGCCGGAGATAATAATGGCTGTGGCCATTACGATGAAAACATCTGTCAAAGCGATTGCAGACAAAATTGAATCAAAGGAAAAGACCAAATTCATAAAGATTATAGATGCCACTACGGAAAAGACTGATTTCTGTCCGCCGGCATCAACCTGATCGATATGCTCAACTGCAAGCATATGCATAATTTCCTTTATTGCAGTCCAGATAATAAATCCGCCGCCGAACAATACGATTAGCGAGTGACCTGAGAACGCACCTTCAAACAACCCCCTTATATTCACTTCAAACAGGACACTTTGAAATAGCTCAATTGCCTGGATAACGACAAACAACAAGATGATGCGAAGTACGATAGCAAGGCCGATACCAAGTTGACGAACTCGCTTTTGATATTTTTCCGGCGCACGTTTTGATTCAATCGCTACATAAAGAAGATTATCAAAGCCAAGCACTGCCTGAAGCATGAAAAGCATCAAAAGTGTAAGCAAATTATCAACTGAAAAAAGTTCCATCATGGCGTTCCCCAACAAGACAATACCAAGTGGTACGCAAACCACCGGCAAATTTTTAATAAACTTGCAAGTCGATTTACTTGACTGAGCGTAAATCGCAAGTGCCTAGGGTAAAGACGCACTAAATAATAGGAAATGGCGCTTAGAAATTCGCTGACCTATTTTCGACTGGCAAATGCAACACTTGCCACAACCAGCGCACTTCCCAGAACCTGAACTAAGGTAAGACGTTCATCGAATAAAACCCAAGACATGCCCATTGCAACAACAGGTACCAAGAAAAACAAGGAAGCAACTGAAGCCGCATCGCCCCGTCGGATTAAATACATTAACAGTGCAACCGCCCCGATTGAAAGTACGAGTACAAGCCAGGCCAGCGATAATATTGTGTAGGACGTCCAGGCAATGTGACCGGTTTCAAACACAAGTGCAGCAAGCGTTGTTAAAACCGTTGCTCCAGCAAATTGGGAAGCTGTAGAAACCCAAAGGTTCAAAGAAGTAACACATCGCTTTTGATATACAGCGCCAAGGCTGATCCCTATTGTTGCAACGATACTTGCAGTGAGCGTTACGACCGTAATACCCGACATTGTATTTACAAAATTAAGATCCGGAAAAAGCACCATCAAAACACCGCCAAGGGCGATCAGGAAACACACAAGTTTAAACCAGGACAAACGCTCACTTAGGAAAAACCAGGCAAAGATAGCGGTGAAAAATGGTTGTAGCGCAACAATCAGGGATGAAACACCAGCTGCAAGGCCCTGATCAATTGCGAAGAAAACACAGCCCAGATAGACTGTTTGGATCAGACAACCGACGAAAAATGAATGCAGTATCTGTGGAACAGCATCCCTAGGCGGCCGGAAAAAAGCAAATACGATCGGTGCAAGGATGATAAAGGTGATTGCAAATCGGATTGCTAGAAAGGTGAGCGGTTCTGCGTCACGGGTTCCATACTTTGCTCCAACAAAGCCAGTAGCCCAAAGAAACACGAAAACTACAGGCGCAATCCTAACGATGATATTTGCTTGAGTATTCACAGATTGCCAACAAAATTGTCACAGGATTAAAGTCCGATTTGTGTTGTTTGCATGCCTGTGTCAGAAGCACAAGGATTTCCTATTCAATAGGCTTTAGAAATGAGCAATCCGGACCCACTAAGAAAACAACGCATTCAAAATGCAATTGATATGAAGACCAAACCACCGGGGTCTCTTGGGCAGATTGAGAAGCTTGCCTTGCAGATGGCGATTGCCCAGCAAACAGATAAGCCGGTTGCCAGTCCTTGCCATCTTCTCCTTTTTGCAGGTGATCATGGTTTGGTTGAAGAAGGCGTGTCTGCATGGCCAAGTGAAGTTACAACGCAAATGGTAATGAACTTTCTTTCAGGCGGAGCAGCAGCAAATGTTTTCGCAAGAGCGAATGGAGCTGAGATTACGGTAATCGATGCAGGCGTTATTGGCGATCTGCCAGACCACCCTGAACTGATCCGCGCCAATATTCGAAAAGGGACGCGCAACGCCCTTAAGGAAGATGCACTCACTTTTGATGAAGTGGACGCAGCGATAGCTTTCGGTAGCGATACCGCAAAAAAAACAATCTTAGAAAGAGGTGCGCGTATCATCGCTTTGGGAGAAATGGGCATTGGTAATACCTCCAGTGCGGCATTGCTGACCCATGCAATTGAGGGAATACCACTGGACATCTTGGCCGGTCCCGGAGCTGGGCTGGACGCTGATGGCGTTAGGAACAAACTCGGTATCCTGAAACTTTGTGCGCAACGCAAACCTGGCAAACTGTCATCCAGACAAGCACTTGCTGCATTTGGCGGACTTGAAATTACGATGATGGCGGGAGCGCTTTTAAGCGCGGCTGAACAAAACGCTGTCGTGCTGGTCGACGGTTTTATCGCCACTGCCGCAGCACTATGTGCCTTACGTGAAAATCCACAGGCAGCGGAAAATGTGGTCTTTGCCCACAAATCAGAAGAGCCAGGCCATGCTGCCATGCTGGAAGTGCTCGATGCAACAGCGTTACTTGACCTGAATATGCGACTTGGAGAAGGTTCCGGTGCATTGCTGGCATTACCTTTATTGAATAGCGCCTGCGCCATGCTCAATGAAATGGCGACCTTTGAAAGCGCCGGTGTTTCAGGGAAATCGGAAGATTGATGCCGTGACTAGTCTGAAGAGCCAACTTGCCCTGACTTTAAGCTTTTTTACCCGGCTTGCTTTGCCAAAGCGATTGGCAAACAGTCTGGAAGAAAATCCAAAACTGAATGAGGCAGTGGCCTTTTTTCCGCTTATAGGTCTTTTGATCGGTATTTCTGTTGCGTTCATATGGCATATTTCAAGTCAGTTTTTTCAACCTGCGATTGCCGCAGGTCTGGCGATCGTATCTGGTGCCCTGATCACGGGTGCCTTGCATGAAGATGGTCTGGCCGATTGCGCGGACGGATTGGGGGCAACACCGGACCGGGAACGGGCACTTGAGATTATGCGCGATAGCCGCATCGGCACCTATGGCGTTATCGCATTGATCGGATCATTTGGCTTGCGGTGGACAGCGCTTGCATCCTTCGACGTCTATGCAGGCATTGCCGCCCTCATAATCGCACATTGCATTGCCCGAAGTTCCATAACTCTTGCAATGCAATACTCAAACTATGCCAGATCACAAGGTTTGGGTTCGTTAGCCAACGGGGAGATTCCCGCCAGAATGTTTATGATCAACCTATTGCTGGCCGGGACAATTGCCCTACTTGCAGGTGGGTTGACCGGGCTAGTTGCTGCGGCTTTTGGTTTTGGAATTGCTTGGTGTTTTCTCAAATTTCTTGAGACCCGGCTAGGTGGGTATACTGGAGATGGATTAGGTGGAATGGAACAGCTTGCTGAAATCACAATCTTGATTGCATTGGCAGGGTTTTGGATATGATATTTCTACGTCACCCCACACCTGATGTTCCAACTGGAACCTGCTATGGACAAACCGATCTGGATATTGCGGAAATCGGCCACCAGCAGATCGAGCGAGCTATGGAACTCACATCACCCGTCCAGCATATTCTTGCCAGTCCAGCTCTGCGCTGCCGTAAACTTGCCGAAACCCTTGCTATCCGGGACAACGTAGAAATTTCCTATGATGAGCGTCTTTGGGAAATGCATATGGGTGAATTCGAAGGCATGCTGTGGAGTGAAATTGACCGGGAAAAAAGTGCTGAATGGTTTACTGATCCCTTCAACAATCGAACCCCTGGTGGCGAAAGTTTTAAAGATGTTCAAGAGCGCGTATTGCTAGCCTTGGAAAACGCAAATACGCAAACCGCTATTGTCTGTCATGCTGGTGTCATTCGCGCGACCCAAATGCACTGGGAAGATAAAACCTTTCGGGAAGTATTTGATGCAATGCCGCCTTATGCTGAGCCAATTCGGATTTGGCCTCCAACGGTATAACGTCCAATCTGCGACGGACTAGATCAACAGCAAGAATATGATTGCCCATAACACAAAGCAGGATCGGGAAAATATCTTCAAGGATTGGTCTATATCCTTTGCATTCAAGTCTCGCTTGCCCGAGGCATTGAGATAAGCTTGCTCAACCGTTCCGTGAGGATAAACTCTCGGTCCACCCAATGCCAAACCACAGGCCGAAGCCATTGCAGATTCAGGCCATCCTGCATTAGGCGATGCATGAAGTCCCGCGTCCCGATAAGCTGTTTTTATACAAACAACTGCGGATGCAAAGCCTTTATGCGTAGCAACCCCAATAGCAATCAAAACAGCAGAAATCCTCGACGGAACCCAATTCGCCAGATCATCAATCCGGGCAGCAGCCCGGCCGAAATACAGATACTTTTCGTTCTTGTAACCGATCATGGAATCAGCCGTGTTGATCATCTTGTAGGCAAACAGACCAGGCAGTCCAAAGATTGCATACCAGAACGCAGGCGCAACGACCCCGTCTGAAAAACTCTCCGCGAGGCTTTCAATCCCGGCTCTACAAACCCCTGATTTATCCAGCAGCTTAGGATCGCGTCCGACAATCATGCCAACGGCTTTTCTAGCTTCATCGAGGCCCGAATTGCGCAACCCGGTCGCCACAGCCTCAACGTGTTCGATCAGGCTTTTCTGGGCCAGTAAACAAAAGACAAAAAAGACTTCGATCGCAATTCCAAAAATCCCAAACGCATCGGTTACCCGTTCAAACAGGAACCCGGTCAAAACCGCTGATCCGATTAAAATCGCTATCCCGATTGCACCCGACTTGTATTGTTTCGCTTCAGTTGCATTAGAATTATTTAACTTGCGATCAACAAAGGAAACAGCTTTGCCAAATATCACAACAGGATGCGGCAAACGCGACCACAGAATTTCCGGCTCGCCAAATAACCAGTCCAATACAAGAGCAACAAGCAATATGAATAGGTGCAGGTCACCCATCTTTAAATTGCTCCAGTGCTGCGCGAAGCCGATCACGCTCACTGCCATCACGGCAAAGACCAAACCTCAGAAACGTTGGGCGATCCGGAAAATATCGGACTAGAATGTGGCTTTGCGCTAGATGCTCATAAAGCATGATTGCCTTTTCATGTTTTATATAAATGAAAAGCGGATTTACACCTTCAACATCAAGCCCTGCTGATCTGACTGTTTGAGCCATTAAATTCGACTCTTCTAAAAGTTTCGCCCGCATTGAACGAACCCAATCGGCGCTCCCCAGCGCTTGCGCACCGATTGCCAACGCCGGACCAGAGACCGACCAAGGGCCAATTTGAAGTCGTAGTTTTTCCAAGATTGCCTTGTGACCTACAGCAAAGCCAAGTCGCATACCGGCAAGGCCAAAGAACTTACCAAAACTTTTCAATACAATAGCATTTTCTGGCAATTCCGGCACAAGACTTTGCTCAGGCATGCAATCACAAAACGCTTCATCAACAATCAGAATGCCATTATTATTGGCGAGTGTAGCCGCAATTCCCAGCATCTCGCCCCTGCCAAATACACGACAATCCGGGTTGTTTGGGTTCACAATCGTGGCCAGTGAGCAATCATCAGGCAAATCATTCAGTGTAGAAAACCGGCCAACCCTATTCCCTCGCTTTTCCCATACATGCGCATGCTCACCATAAGTTGGATCTAGTACGGCACTTACGTGAGACGAGAACGCCAAAGGCAGGCATTCAATAAGTGCCTGTGTTCCGTTCGCAATAATGATATCCGCTTCAGCCGGCACACTGTAGTAGTCGCGGGCAGCCTCAATCACTTCATTTTCCGCACCACTGCCAGGTAGGCGTTGCCAGCAATCACCAGAGATTTCAGAAACCGGATAGGAAAATGGATTAATACCGGTAGAAAGATCAAGCCAATTGCGCGGTCCGCCGCCAAATTTACGAATAGCAGCATCCAGCCCACCGCCATGCATCAAGCCGCCCATTACTATACCCGATCAATGATGTGCATATAGGAACCCATTACATTATCTGAGCGTAAGCCTGCTGTACCAAGATCAGCGCCTAACGCATCTTTCACGTCAAACAACGGTTTACCCTGCGCCTTTAAAGCCGACGAATAATGAAATTCATGCCCGCGCAACCTTTCGCCCAATCCGAAATCATTCGTCTTCAACTGCCTGTATCCCAAATGGAGTTTGCGCTTTTCAAAGCTTGTTTCCAACTGCAATAGGCCCAGCATAGCGTGACGATTGCCATCAGCGTCAATTAATCCTTCACCAAGAGTCATGTATCCGCCACACTCACCATAAATCAGCGTACCCTTGTGTCGATGATCCAGCATCGACTTTTTAAACCCTGAGGCTTCTGACAGCGCCTCCCCATGTAATTCAGGATATCCGCCGGGAAGAAAAATTGCATCTGAATCACGGTTTGGCGCTTCGTCCTTAAGTGGTGAAAAGAAAGAAAGCTCTGCGCCCTGCTCACGCCAATCATTCACATGGTGGGGATAAATGAAGGAGAATGCATTGTCCTGCGCTATGGCAATTCTCTGCCCCAAAGGGGGTAATCTGCCAACTGATTTTTCATCAGTTTTGGTTGGTTTGAAACTGTCCTTGATCAATTCCAAATCGCAATGTGTTGCAATCAACTGACCTGCCGCACCGATGAAATTTTCAATTTCGGAAGTTTCGCCTGCCTGAACCAAACCAAGGTGACGTTCCGGCAGACCAAGTTTTTGATCGCATGGAACTGCGCCAAGAACAGGAACTTCAATATCTGCCAAAGCATTGCGCAACAGGGTCTCATGACGCGCACTGCCCACCCGATTTAAAATTATCCCAGCAAAGTTTAAACCGTGGTCATGGTCTCGAAACCCACGCATTAGCGCCGCAATAGAATGCGATTGCCGTGCAGCATCGATGACAAACAAAATCGGCATTCCAAGTGACTTTGCCAATGAAGCAGGTGAGGCTGACCCATCTGCAGCGCCGTCGTAAAGCCCCATCATCGCTTCAACCATAAGATAAGATCCGGCCTGAGCTGCGGCAAGATCTTCCAAGCGTTCAGTACGCATTGCCCATGGATCAAGATTGACAGAAGGTCTACCAGACGCGATCGCATGAAACCCTGGATCAATGTAATCCGGCCCTGCCTTTGCTGCTGAAATATCTAGGCCAATGTCTTTTAGCGCGCGCAACAAGGCAAGCGTAATAACTGTTTTACCGCTGCCGGATTGCGGAGCAGCAACCATAAGCGCTTGTTGTTGCTGGGTATTCATCCCGCTTCAGAGATTTTTCTTACACTCAAAGGATCTGGATCAAGTACCTTGCCATCCATTGCGCCGAGCCAATCAAGGGCTGAGCGCATGCGCACAGCTTCACCAACAACTACAATTGCCGGTGGTTTGATTGACGCATTTTCCAAATCTGCTAACGAATTACCAATGGTGGTCTCAAGTATGCGTTGGCGATCAGTGGTAGCATCACACACAAAAGCAACTGGCTCATATTGAGATCGCCCAGCCTGTATCAACCGGCTTCGGATATTTTCCCAATGCTTCATCGCCATATACATAATGATAACTGGAGACCCTTTTGCAACCGATTTCCAGTCAACCGCATCTGGCACCAGGCCAGAAGCATCATGCCCCGTCAGGAAAGTCACAGAATGATTGATATCCCGGTGGGTAGCCGGAATGCCCGCATAGGCAAGGCCTCCAATCCCGGCAGTTATCCCAGGGACAACGCGGAACGGTATCTGGTTTTCAACTAAAGTCAGCGCCTCTTCACCACCGCGACCAAATACGAACGGATCACCACCTTTAAGTCGCAATACCCGTTTACCGGCGCGAGCAAATTCAACCAGTCTTAATGAGATATCGCGCTGCTTAGGCGATGGTTTGCCGCCGCGTTTACCCGCATAGTGTAATTCCACACTATCGCTAGCCAATCCAAGAACGTCTTCATTTACCAAAGCATCATAAACAATAACGTCTGCTTGACGGATCGCATTTGCGCCATGAAGCGTTAGCAAACCCGGGTCTCCCGGGCCTGCACCTACAAGCCAAACAGATCCCGGTTCAAACTCGGGCAAATTATTTAAAAAATCCTGCTTTGTCATAGGCTAACTCTTTCCTATAAATGGCAAATGAGCAAGGTTGAAAGACAGAAAAAAACCAAACAAGCAACTGCACTACGCCGTGGCTGGACGACGGGTGCATGTGCCACGGCTGCTGTTAAATCAGCTCTTTCATGCCTTTTGGAAGGAGAGTTTATCGATCCAGTGCAAATCACCTTGCCCAAAGGCGACACCCCGTCCTTTCCCCTCGCCTATGAACGCACAGAATCAGGCTTTGCAGAGGCAGGCATCGTCAAGGATGCAGGCGATGATCCTGATGTAACCCATGGTGCAACGATCATGGCACGGGTTGAAAGAGGCAATCCCGGCGACGGAGTGGTTTTTCACGCTGGTTCAGGGGTAGGAACCGTAACAAAATCAGGGCTTCCCATTGAGGTTGGAGAAGCCGCAATAAACCCTGTTCCTCGTAAACTCATGCAGGAAACGGTAACGGAACTCTGCACAAAACATGGCGTAGCACCGGATATTGCAATCACCATTTCTGTGCCTGACGGCGAGAAAATCGCAGAACGAACCTGGAACCCCAGACTAGGGATCCTCGGTGGCATTTCAATTCTGGGCACCACAGGCGTGGTTCATCCCTTCTCCTGTTCAGCATGGATTCACTCAATCCATCGTGGCATTGATGTTTCTCGTGCTGAGGGCATTGATCATTTATTGGGCGCCACCGGATCAACGTCCGAAGCTGGTGCAAACAAAATCCATAATTTTCCAGAAATTGCCATGTTGGATATGGGGGACTTCGTGGGCGGATTATTAAAATATTTGCGTAAAAACCCCATCGAACGGATAACCCTTGCCGGAGGGTTTGCAAAGTTTACCAAGCTGGCACAAGGCGCGATGGACTTGCATTCCGGGCGCAGTCAGGTTGATTTTGAGTGGCTTGCTGCTGCAAGCAAACATCTTGGTGCATATGGAAAGCTTAATGAACAGATCCGCACGGCCAATACAGCAATGGAAGTTCTCGGACTATGCGAAGGTCGAGCGTTAGATCTACCTTTTTACGTGGCAACGCAAGCGCAAAAAAAGGCATTGGAAATATTACGCGGAGCACCGGTGGCTGTAGAGATTTTGGTCTTTGCGCGCGATGGAACGCTGCTTGCGAAAACGGATTGGCAATGAGCGAGAAAATTCTAATCCTTGGGGGAACAAAGGAAGCGGTAGAACTAGCACGTCAGCTATTTCAGGACGGGCATGATGTCACTACTTCACTAGCAGGTAGGACGCGGGAGCCTGAACCTGTCGCTGGTAAAGTTCGTTCAGGTGGATTTGGCGGCGCTATCGGCCTTAAAGATTTTTTACTGAATAACAAATTTACCAGATTGATTGACGCGACCCATCCATTTGCTACGCAGATATCAAAAAATGCAGTGAAAGCTGCTGAACTTACCGGCGTACAGTTTGAACGCTATTCCCGTCCTGCTTGG